>CAZCIV010000030.1:0-14465 GCA_964498595.1 uncultured Flavobacterium sp. | reverse complement strand
TTTACACTTTACAATATGGGTGTTAAAGAATTAAAATAGAAAAGTTAAAAAACTGATAAAAGAGCCCGAAGGCTCTTTTTTTATGCAATAAAACTTGAAAAAATGGGTTTTCTATATATGAGAATTCTAGTTTTTATATTCATTATTATTACTTCTGTCGGATTACAAAGTTGTAATTCAACCGTAAAAAGTGTATATCGTGATGACTTTAGAAGTGCTCCCAAAACAGAAATTAAAAACATTCTAGAAGAAGTTGGGGCAACGAGTTCAAGTAAAAGCATCTTGATACTAACGCAAACTTACAAGGGAGAAAAAATCATCATTTCGCAAAACGGGAAAGTGATTTTTTCTGAATATCCGATTACCAATTTAAAAAATAGAATTGCGAATTATTTCAGTATAAACAACAATTTTGATGTTCTTGTTAAAGATATCAGTACCAAAAAAGAAATCGTAATTCCATCTAAAAAAATTGCAAAGCACAAATATATTTACTTGATGAAAAAAGTAACTAAAGGAAAGTTTAGATATATCATTACTTATAGTAACATACTCCGTCCATTAAAATAAAAAGCAGTAAACTTAATTTGAGTTTACTGCTTTTTATTTATTTAATTTAAATTACTGCTTAGGCAAAGGAGCACCAACAGCTATGTCACAACGATGCCCTTCTTGACCATGAGGAGGGTTCATACCAGGAAGAGTAGTTACACCTTCAATCGTTGTTGAACCATTCCCAGAATTAATTTTCATAACGGGTTTATTCTCAACTTTTTGACTAACAACTTTTGTGGTTGCTTGTGGTTGCTTTTGATTTACTGATTTTGAATTTAAAGGAGCTCCTACAGGTATTTCACAACGATGACCTGGTTGCCCATGAGGTGGATTCATTCCTGGGGTTGTTTTTGTTTGCTCTTGTTGTGTTTGTTGTTGTATTGGTTGCACTTGCTGACCTTGGTTACCAACTCGCTGTTTTAACCAAGCTTCACCTGAAAAAGGTTGGGCAGGTTGCTGTGTTTCTTCAACAAGTTTTACTTCTTCTTTTTTACAAGAAACTATTAAAACAGAACTTAAAACTCCTAACAAAAATATTTTCTTCTTCATAATTTGCAATTATAATTTGTTCAAATATAAAACTTTAAATTTTGATTTGAAAAAGGAACGCTCAAATTTAGCATAAATAAAAAAACCTCTCAGAAATGAGAGGTTTAGTACCCGGAGTGGGAATCGAACAAAACCCAACATCCTCTTTATTTTCGGGTGTTTCAAATTCTAAAATTTGAATGGTCACCGAATTAGTCCCCTTAAATATGATTTCAATTATATTGAAATAGCATACACAAATATAAGCAATTAATATCAATTTACCCAATAATATAAGGTTCAACTTGTTCAAATTTTAAGCCTGTATAATGGCAAAATTCTTCAATGCTTACTAAGCTCTTTTTAGGCTTATTGAGTGACTTTCTTATGTCGTTCAATAGTCTTGAGCTTTGACGATTACTTCTTCCTGTTATGAGCTGTATGTCTTTTGGATATATGCATGCTCTTTTTAATGGTCGATTCATACTTTAACCTAGCTTTTGAGTTGGCTTTGAGATAGCTTAAAATTACTTAATTCTTGTTTTGGTTTTACGCCGATTGGAGATTTTACTTTAGAGTGAAAAAGGAAATATTTAGACAAAAGTGTTGACTTTGGACATTTTGGACATGATGGCGTTTTTTGATGGGTTTTGTGTGGGAAATTTGCCGTGTAATTATTTCAGAAAGTGTTGCAACCGAGTTTTGAAAGATTTGTGAAAGTGAAAGAATGTTGAACTAAAATTTTGAAGTTATGGCTAGACAGAAAGGCATAATTAAGTTAAAAGGTACTATCGGGGATATTACTTTTTACAAAACGCAGGATGGGCATTTAGCTCGTGAGAAAGGTGGAATTGAGGCAAGTAGAATTGCTAGTGACCCTGCGTTTCAAAGAACGCGTGAGAACGGTTCTGAATTTGGTAGAGCTGGGAAAGCAGGTAAGCTTTTAAGAACCGCTTTACGTCCATTATTGTTAAATTCTGCGGATGGTAGAATGGTGAGTCGTTTGACGCAACAAATGGTTAAGGTTATCCAAATGGATGCTGTGAGTGATAGAGGATTACGTAATGTAATTGATGGGGAGATTGAATTGGTTCTTGGTTTTGAATTTAATATTCGTGGAAAATTAGGCACTTCTTTGTTTGCTCCTTTTACTTCTGCTATTGATCGTGTGGCTGGTACATTGGATGTATCGATTCCTTCTTTTGTTCCTGCGAATATGATTGCGGCTCCTAGTGGAACTACTCACTTTAAAGTGATTTCTGGTGGAGCTGCAATTGACTTTACTGGAGAATCGTATGAAGTGGCTACTTCTGAAACTGCGATTTTACCTTGGGATGCTACAGCAACAGCTGTAATCAACTTGAGTAATGCGGTGACTGCGAACTCTACTCACCCACTTGTTTTGGCTCTTGGTGTGGAGTTTTACCAACAAATTAATGGGCAAATGTATCCATTGAAAAATGGTGCTTTTAACCCGTTATCGATTGTAGCGGTTGACGGAGGTGTTTAATAGTGGTCAGTGATCAGTTTTAAGTGGTCAGTATGATACTGTTTTTGACAAGAACTTATTTCCCTGAAGGAACGAATGGAAAATTGGAATGTGAGGGCAAATTGATTAGTTATACGATTGAATTGCCGTGGAAGCGAAATGAACGTGGGATTTCCTGTATTCCGGAAGGGAAATATTTTATTAGAAAGCGATATAGTGCGAAGTACAAATGGCATTTGGAATTGGTGGATGTACCGAACAGAACTTATATTTTGATACATCCTGCTAATAATGCGAAAAAGGAATTGCGTGGCTGTATTGCTCCTGTTACGAAACTTTCTGGACCTGGATTAGGTTTACTATCTAGAAAAGCTTTTACAAAGGTGAAAGACTTAGTTTACAAAGCTTTAGACAATAAAGAAAGTGTAGAATTGATTGTACAATAGTGATCCTTTACAGGATTATAAAAAGAAAGATTATGAATGTAGTAGAACGTGCTAAGGCACCCACTCCGAAATTTTTTAAGGTGTTGCGCACCATTGGATTAGCCTTATTAGCAGTAAGTGGAAGCATTGTAGCTGCTCCAGTAGCTTTACCTGCTGTTGTTGTAACCGTTGCAGGTTATGCTGCCGTTGCTGGTGGAGTTTTATCGGCAGTAAGCCAGATTACCGTGGATGATACCCTTCGACAAGCTCAGGATGACACCCGAGGCAACAAAAAAGATGAGGTTAAGCCTGAACCTGACGTTGGAGGAAATGGATAATTCTTTAACTTTGAAGGCAGGAACTTTTGGAGGATTTGCATTGAGTGTTATACCTAATTTAACCTCAGCAGATGTCTTAAAAACCATAGTTTTAGCCTTTATTGGAGCAGTAGTGAGTTTTGGTGTTACGGTGCTTTTAAAGCAATTGACCTCGAAAAAGAAATAAGCTCAGTTTTGATTGGTAACCTTTACTGAGTGTGAGAAAGCCTGAATATTATTCAGGCTTTTTTTGTTTATTTAGATTGGGAAGTATCCACATTAAAATGTTTTGAAAGAACCTGTTTATTATCAATGTAAATATCTACCAAATATTCCCCTTCACCATGATAATACCAACTTCCATCTCGTTTCTTTTTATAATTACCAGATTTACTTAAAGTTTCAGAACCGTAAATTTTTGTTTTGTAATAATAGAACACCAATTTATTATTTTTATTTTCAAAAACTATCTTAAAGTTCTCTTCATTTACTTCAATATCATGCTTTCCTTTATGCATTTCAACAGCTTCCTTTTTGTATTTTGCTATATAGTTGTCAATTAATGCTTTGTTTTTAGTTGAACTTTCAGAACCTAATACTTTTTTTGATGCATCATAAATAAAAAAATCAACTTTGATGGGTTCCCTTTCTTCAAAATTTTCAAATTTATAATTGAAGCGAATTCCATTATTATTTGAATAGATTTTAACCTTATTATTTTCAAAAAAAACTACATCATCTTTGGTGAAGCTTGATAATAAAAATAATGAAAGAACTGCTGTTATTGAAATAATTGCTCTCATAAGTTTAAAGTTAAGTTAATAATATCGTCTTTTCTTGCTAACGTATTGATCCATTCTTTGGGAATATTATCCATACCATAAATCAATGCCGCCAAACCACCTGTTACAGCTCCAGTTGTATCGGTATCGTGACCGAGGTTGACCGCTTTTAAAACGGCATCTTTATAATTATTAGTCGTTAGAATTGACCAAATTGAAGCTTCTAATGTATCCATAACGTAACCTGAACTCTTAATATTATCTTCTTCCACTTTTGAAATGTCTTCGTTTAGCAAACGATGATACTTATGGATTTCAATGGGATTAATTTTCCTTTGTTCGAAATACTGGGTTAGTTCCGATTGTAGCTCATTGTAAGCTTGAAATTTATCTTTTCCTTCAATAATTTTTTTAGCAAATTCCAAATAATAAAAGCAAGCCATAACGGAACGAACGTGCGCATGGGTAATAGAAGATATTTTTTTGGTCCATTCGTAACGCTCATCAATATCTAGGACTATGATATGAAGTACCAAAGGTAAAATTCGCATCAATGAACCATTACCGTTGTCCATTTCATCAAAACCTCCAGCTAATTCAGGCTTCATTCCGTTTTCTAAACGTTCTATGGCGATTCGGGTTCCTATACCAATGTCAAATACCCAACCGTGCGGTGTCCAAAGATTATCATTTTTCCAAGCGATGAATTTTTGAGCTAGAGTATTGCTATCTAAACCTTCCCTCATGCATTCTGCCAAACACAACATCAAGGACGTATCATCTGACCAAGTTCCTTTTGGTTGTTCGTGAGTTCCGTATTCCCGCATATCGGTTACGGGATTTGCTTTTAAATAGCCTCTTGGTTGGAATTCAACTGGAACACCAAGTGCATCACCTACTGCGGTGCCAATGAGGATGGTTTGGAGGTAATTAGACATTTGGGATAATTGTTATGGTATTTGCATTGGTTACTTGAAAAGTAATCACTTGATTCAAATTATAATTTGCTTGTATAAATTGATTCCATTCAGCTCCACCGTAAAACCTAACATAATTATTATTAACACTAATAATAGTTCTATTGATTGTAGAATGAATAATTTGACCATTTGGCAAAATAATCTGTAATGGTTCATTGTGATTTCCTAAGTGAAGTGATGCCTGTACTCCAACATTGAAGTAATATTGATAGTAATATGTTGTTCCTAAGGTTACTTGATATTGGTTCATATGCCTATTTTTTAAAAAATTTTAATATTTCATTTTGTTCATAAATATCATCCAGATTTTCTGAGAAATCCCTATCCAACGATGACCATTTTATAACTAATTCTTTTTTTGTTCTGTCAACAAGGTTATAGGCTTCATTGAAAGGTATTTTATATATTTTTTCAATTTTATAATTTTCATCAAAAACTATTATTACTAAATAGTTTATTGATGATTCTTCTGTATATTTAAAATCAGTATCTTTTCTTTTAGTTGTTGATGATTTAGCATGTGCTTTTATTTGATAGAATTCCTCTCCAACTTGTAAATCCCAATCTTTTTGTTTACCACTTTGTGCAAGTTTACCCTTGTATATGACTGAAGCGACCCATTCACCTAATTGAGAAGTAAAATCCTTTTGATTTTTTATTACTCCTAGCTCCTTTAACTTGTCTAATGATTCAAAATACATTTCAAAAGCTGTTATTATATTATTTTTCATAATAAAATCATTCTATTTTTCTATTAATTCTCCATGATTGATATGCTGAAATAGCTTGAATCATATTTCCAGTTTTAACTGAACTGTTTATTGAATTTAATTCATCAACTATTGTTTCTGTTGATGTAATCAAATTTTCAAAATTGTAGTTTAATTCAGATAGAGAATCATTCATTTCCTCCAAAACATTGTGTATATTTTCCATCTTTTTTAAAATTAGCTTTTGCCAAGAAGAATCAAAAACACCTAATTTTTCAAAAGCTTCGTAAATTTCATAGTAAAGTATTTTATTATCATTTAAATAGAATATTAGCATTGAATTTGCGATGTTTTCATAATACTCTAAAGTTTTATTTCTTGCTTCAAAAAAAGCATCAATCTTTAAATAGTTCTTAAGTTCTCCAGAAACAAGGTAAGTTTTTGAATTTATTAGATTTTTTATATTATCAAACAAAGGATCATCTAAACTTATTTCATTTCTATCAAGGATAATTTTATTTCTGTAATCATTTAAAAAACTATCAATTTTTAGAAATAAATACAATTGCTTATCTCCATCTTTTTCGACTATCACCTTTTCATTTTCAATAATATTTTTTTTGAAGTCTCCAATATTGTAAATCTTCATTTTTAGGACTAAATGCCATTTTTCTTTTATATCATCAATTTTTTTTATTTCAGAATCTTTTTTTAATGTTTTACCCAAATAACCAATAGTTTTTGGTTGAAAGGTAAAATGATTGAGGTTAAAGTATTTTTTATATCAAAATCAATTATTCAGAAAATAATCAACATTAACACCACAATTTTGTAACCACTCGTGATTTAATGTATTATAATTAGGATTAGTATTGAACAACCAATGTTTGATTAAAGAATTCATTCGAGGAGCACCATGCAAGCTATTGGCACTTGGCGTGTAAATTACGTTAAAATTTCTCCCAATACCGCATTTGCTATACTTAATTTCATTCCAATGATTTTGCCAAATTCCAGTAGGCTGTCTTGTTAAATAAATATCTTTTATTTGTGGACTTTCACATAGAAATTGAATGATATTATTTGTGTTCCATTCCACTTCATTCAATTCATGAAGTTCAACTAAACCACCAATACCATTTCTTTCACTGTCGTTAATTAAATTATATTCAATGTTATTCAAAATCACATTATCGTTTGGCAAAAAATCTATATTTTCTTGATTGATTAACACACGCGTATTCAAATCTGCAAATGAAAATTTAAATTGTTTACAAAGTTCAAATAGATCGTCTAGTGTTGGATTCAATGGAAATTGTGGAGCTCCATTTGCAGGCATCCTTCTACTTAGTATATCATAATTCCCATTAGCTAAATTTTTAAATGCTGGCCAAAAGTAATTTCGACCATAAAAGAAATCCGCAAAATTAGCATTTGGTGTATTCGGATTATTTGTCCCGATAATTAATACTTCAGATTTATAAATACTATTTTTCAAAATTGCATTTTCTGTCCAAAAACCGTTTTCCCAATTGTGATTCAAAAATTTGTGTTCTACTGGCATAATTTATAAAATTTAAAAATTTACACTATTTTAATCTTGTATTTGTTTATCATGTTTTACCCAAATATCAAATAGTTTTTGATTGAAAGGTAAAATAATGGTGGTATTAAAATATTCCTTATATTCAAAGTTTGGTTTAAATGCATTTAAATAACTAATTGAACCTTCAAAAACCATGTAATCTTCATCATAAAAAAGACAAAAATCACAAAAACAATTCTCTTCTCTAAATTCGAAATTTTTATTTTCTTTAAAAAACAGATTGCTTGAAATCATTGAATACATAATTTCAGTTCCATCAAACATGACTTGTTTTACCAATAATTCTTCATTCAACTTATAATCTACATCCTTGATTCTGATGTTTTCAAATCTTTTTTCTTGAAAGTGTTTCATGTTTGAGCCTATATATCGATACATAGCTTTTGCAGAAAAAAAACTTGGTAGTTTGTCAATTTTCATAATATTACTTTTGTTTGTTTAAAAATTCTTGTTCTTCGTTCGTTAGATTTTCAATACCTACTAGGTTAATTTTTTCCAAAATACTATCTACAGTAAGTTTTGGTTTATCATCAAACTGAAAGGGTGTGATTTGGTGCAGCAAATTTTCTAGATGGATGTTGTAAAAGAAATGTTCGTAAGGTTCATTCTCTAAACGGAAACTATAGCCTAAAATGTATTTCTCGAGTATGTAAATTTTTGTTAGTTTGACTTCATGTAAATATTGTGTTCTAGGATAGTATTTTTTGAACTCCGTATGAATGGCTTTGAACTTTTGATTCAGAGGTTGGAAAAACTCTTTCAAATTAAAACCCAATTCTTCCACATCTATACAAGTAACACATGAAATGAAATGCGGAAAGATCATTTCATCAAAATCGACTGTATATTTTTGAAAGGCTTTGATTTCATATGCTGTTTTTGGTTTGGCTGTATTGGTATTAAAAATCCAATCTATAATTACAGAACGATAGGATTCGATTTCACTTAAATGAATTGGAATACAATATTCAACCACATCATTGGTTAAATATTCCGGTATATCAATAAACGGATAATCCTCTTTACTAGTAGTACCGAATAAAAAGTCATTTATAATATAAATTATTTGAATATTATTTTCCTCATCTTTTACTCGATAACGCAAGTAATCTTTGGTTGTTTCAGCCGTTATAAAATCTGAAGTAATGAACCAATGATTTAGATTTTCAAGAGTGGCGTTTTGGAGGTCTAAAGCGATGATTTTATAGTTGGCATTCATATTTGTAAGAATTTTCAAGAGTGGAACCAATTTAAATATATAACGAAAAAAAATGTTAAAAAAAACATTAATTTAAATTTAACATTTCACAAAAAAGCCCAGACATTTAATCCAGGCTTACTTTTACTTATTTCTATACCTCATCAAAATAGCGTTTTTGAGTTCATTGATGAGGTGGATGTTTTGAATAAGATAAACTTATGTTAGAATTGTAATTTTTAATGAAAAAGAAAAGACTGAATTTGTTCAGTCTTTTTGATGTTAATTATTTACTTTTTTTAATTGTCCATGTTACTCCTTCACTCTTTGACAGGTATAAGCCGTTAGTGGTTTCTAATAATAGTTCATCTCCCATATCGGTTAAAGATATAGCGGTTCCTTTATTTGTTAATGAACATCTTACAATCCAAGAAACACCTTTGTTCTTAGAGTGTTCAATTGTGTTTTTTTCTGGATTAATTCTTACCAAAATACCTTTGTGTGTTACAATAGTTGACATAGTTTTACTTGTTTTAATTAATTGTGTAATAAATTTCTACTTTTTGATTATTAATCGAATTATCAATTTCGATATTATGATTTTTGGGATGTGATAAATACAACAACCTCAACTTAGGATTTAACTTAATATATTCCAAAGGATTATCCCAAAGGATAGCTTCTTCAAGGCTTTGATTTAATTTAATTGTGTTCATATGGTTACTATGCGCTTCCAATAAAATAAGTTGGTCATTTAGTTCAATACTTTCAATATTACAATTATTACAAACCAAATATTTTGTGTTTCTATTAGAAATCAATTTTTTAATATCACGAATTGTTAACTCTACATATTCATCATTTACCGGAATCTCATAAGAATCTATTTTATCTAATGTTTTAGGGAATTTGTCAACTACCAATTCAGATAAGGAAGCAGGTGGTTGATGCCAATATTGTTCGGAATTATCCTCGTCCAAAAATTCTTTGAGTTTATTAACGAAATTGTTGTAAAAACTTTTACCTGTGTTTGATTCATTACTATTTATAATTTCAGCATAATAATCTGCTAAATAATCAATTGTACTATCATTAACTTCTCTAATGCGCTCTGGACTCATAGGAGTTGCTGTTTCAAAATTACTACCTAATTGCAAACACAAATTTTCTAGGTTTGGAATAAATTCTAATTTTTGCAAGAATTGCTTTTGAAAGGTTTCTAAATCTTTATAGATAAGTTTATAAAGTTGAAGTGCTTCTTCAAATTCAAATAAATTAAATTTTGAATTGGAATAATCATACGTCAGATGAGGTAATTGATAATATAATTTCATTGTCTAATAAAATTTCTTTTCAAAAGTAATTTTAGTGAGCGCCAAAAGCTGACGCTCTACAATACAATTTCAATACTTAACTACCTACTATTTCTTCTTTTCTATAATTGTAAACTCTCCTACTTTACTACTATCTTGATTGTAAGTAGGAAATTTTTCAGAATCATACACTTTTCCTTGCTCTAAATTTCCAAGATGTTGTTCTGGATATAAAAAAGTATTTTTAGATTTTGTTTCAAATTTTTTAGATGTCTGATTTTGACTAATTTTTATATCTGATTTGTTTTTGTTCTTTTTTACAAACAAAATCACAATTATGAAAAGTGATGTAATTAATACCAAAAAAACAAAAAATACATTAAATAAATTAATTGACATTCATTTATATATTTAGGAATTTAAAATCTTTTTTAATTCTTTTATTCTTAAAACTAATTCTTCAAAAGAACTAGTATTATCAGCATCTGGTAAATAAAACGAGGTTTCATCTATTCCAATTACAAAATCATTTGCCATTCCAATTGTCCAGGGATTAACTTGTGATAAATTTGGAATCTTTGAATGCAATTCATTTTTAATATCTTGAAATTTGGAATTGGTGTTTACATCATCTTTTCTGTTATTGTTTTTTCTTAACACACAGAAGAAGAAATGATTTTTCTTCAATTCAATATTAATTCCTAATTCAAATTCACCATCACCAGTAATAGAGAACTCTTTCATAGGTATAAAAATACCATCACCATCTTCTCTTGAAGCTCTTTGAATATTTTCCTCATTCAAATTGAAACCATTTTGATTAAAGATAGATTGTAATTTCATGATTTGAATTTTATTTAGTTCAATAACTGAAGTTTGATAATTATCAAATATCATTTTTGCTGCCATTATATTTTCCGAGGTCTTGGTTAATATATTTATTGTTTCTTCTTTCATTTTATTATTGGTACTTTGGTTTGTTAATTGTTTAACTAGAACTAAATATTGATTTAATGATTCTCGAATGATTGGTTTGTTAGCCATTTCTTTTATGCATTTTTCTAACCATTTTTTAATGTTTTCTTGGTATGAAATACAAATAAAATGTTCGTCTAATATTAAATCTTTTTTGGATTCATTTGAGGGGGCTCTACCATCAAGTGTTAAGTATAATATGGGAGCACTTTTATACCATTTATTATATCTTTTTAATTGTGATGGTTGGTCACCTGCCAATATTTTATTTTCAATAATTATATTACTTTTTTGATCATTAATTACGATATCAATTCTACCACCTTCCTCATTTTGATTATTTACTTTTCCTGCATACTTTTCAATAAAAACAATACTTTTATCAGATTTAAAATTTTGTAAAACTTTGAATTGCTCTGAACCTTCTTTAAATTTTGGCAATTCCTCTAAAAATAATTGGAGAAATATATCTTTTTGACCATGTTTTCCTTTAGCATTTAGTAAATCTCCTATAATTGCGGAATGACTTAATTCTTGTGTATATATTTTTAATACACTAAAAAGATTATAATTTTCCCCTGTGTAGGCCGCTAAGTCATCGTACTTATTTTTAATAATACTAACTTGACTTAATAAATTGGATATGCTTAATTGTGCTACTTCACTCATATTTTGCTATACTTTAAATACATTTCACTAATAACTTGTTTAACTTCGTTTCTAAAACTTTCTGGTTCAACAACCTCACACCATTTTCCAAATCTAAGAATTTCCATAATAAAATCATATGTTGGATGCAGTTTTACCTTTACTTTAAAATGGGTTTCATCCTCGTCAAAAATAGTTTGAGAAGTATGAAAAGGTAGCGATTTTAGATACTCTTTTTGTGAATTTTCAAATTTTAGAACAATTGGAGTTGGCTCTCCATAGGTTTCAATTCCAAAGGCGCTTTTATAATATTCTTGAACCTTAATATTTGGTGATTGTTTTTTAATTGTTGTAATTTCAAAATTGGAAATTCGGTCCAAACCATAATTCCGGAAATCCTGACGATCTAAATCATAACCAATGAGATACCATCTATTCTGTGCTTCTTTTATCGCTTTTGGAACACAAATTCTAAATGTTGGTCTTGCCCAAAAACTATTGAGTTGAAATTTAATTACTAAATTATTCTGGATGGCATGTAGTATACCATTGAAATATTCTGTTCCTTTTGGTTTACGTTGTTCTAGGAAAATGTATTTTGAGAAGGTTTCACTTTGATTTAAAGCGTTTGCTAAAGTGAATGATTCTGCAATTCTATCAAATTTTCCATCGGAAAGCTCTTCTTTAATCTCATAAACACCGTCTTTTTTGTTAAACTTTATTTCTATTCCCCAAAGACTTTCTATTTCCTCTTTATCTCTTTGAAATGTACGTTGACTAATTTCAATATCTTTTTGAAATAGATAATCTTGTAATTCATGAAATGATACCTCTTTTCTTCTTAACAATTCGACTATTAAAATATAACGTTGTAAATATTCTTTCTTTGCCATAAACATTAATTTTTTATCAAATATATAAAACTTGAACGCCAACTTGTGTCGTTCTGCTAATTATTTTAAAGCCTATTCCTCAGGAATAGGCTTTTCTAAATTATTAATTATTAATGAAAAGTTTGAAGTCTTCCAACATCTCATTCTTACTTAATGCAATAGCAGTATGAACCAAAGCAGTTTTATCAAGATAAATGACATCAATACCCTTAAACTCGTTCATACTATTGGTTGTCCTTTCAAATGAAATAAAATAAGAATTCAATAACTTATTTTCAAGGTATTCTTGATTTTCAAAACCTACATACAAAATAATATACACTTCTATTTTATCATTGTAAAGCAACATAGAGTGCTCCAATGCTGTTAGCTGTAAATCATCAAATTCTTTAAAAATTAGAGAATAAACAATAGCTCTTTTTAACTCGTCATTATTCTTTAAAGCATTAAATAATAAACAGTGTTCGAAGTTAGAATACGGTAATTCCATAAAACATTTTTTAAAATTAAACAGTCTTAAGGAACTTAGACTTCAAAATCGGCTTGAATAAAAAAGCCCAGAGTAATTAGGTCTAGGCTTACAATTATTTTATTCTGTACCTAGCCATAATAGCGGTTTTGAACTTGTTGATGAGTTGATTTCTATTAACCAAAAAAATAAACTTAGTTTTGTTTGTTAGCCTTTAGTTAGTAAGTATGAAAAAAAATATCGTAAAAGATTAGGCTTTTTTTTAGTTAAAAACCCATTGTTTTGCGAAGTTTAGGATTATAAATACCACAACCATTTCATATGGACTCAACTAAGAAACATAAAAAGCGACACTCCATTAAATACTCAAGTCTAAATTTCACAAAACCACATTTGTTAGCCGTAGTGCTCTTCTCTTCTTTCCATAACTAGTTTGGGAATATATTTATTTTTATCTTCAGAATCAACAAATCCTAATCTAGTATAAATATTACCACCTATACCTGGAATTACTTCACCATTTACCGTTACTTGGTCATCGACAGCAAAATATATGTACTCAAATTTTGAACTTATTGAAACATCAAACTCACTTGAAAGAAACTCTTGTGCTTTATTAAATATTACTGGGGCAACTATAATTATTTTTTTTGGATTTATTTTATTTATAAGATATGTTAAATTTGTCCTAACCACACAAGATGTATAAATTATTGATTTACATATAATTAAAGTGTCGCAATTTTCAATATTTTCAATATATGATTTTATTATGGGTGCAATTGTTAACTTATTATCGTTAAACGGTTGGGTCCTTAAATTCCAAAAAACGGCTAAACCAATATTTTGATTAACGGCTAGATTATCTATAATTCCTTTGCCGAGCCAATCTGCATCTTCAGTCGTGCAAGAAAATACAACTTTGTTTGATGAGTCAATCTTATTATTAATTTGATTGGCTAGTTTTTTCCCTAATTTAAAAAGGGCATCAGAATATACACTTGAAGATGTTTTTTTATCAACAAGTAATGTGAAATTTTCTAAAATTTCATCATCATTTTTTGCTATATCTGTATAAACCCTCATTAATACAAAATTTTCTCTAAAGTTATAAAATTTTTTGGATTTTCAATTTTAATTTTTTCTTCAATAATATTAAATTCATTACTTCCAATTTGATATGGTATAAATCCACTATCGTTTTTATATTCCCAAGTTAAATAATTATTACTGATTATGTATTTAAAACCTGGAATTGAGTCCAAAACAGATTTTGTTTCTACAGTTATATTTTTGATAACTCTAGCCTTTATAAAAGAATATCCGATATTTTCTATTTTTGTATATAAATCCTCTAATTGTATCATTTTTTTATTGGAAGAATTCCATGCGCCTAATACTGTTGCTGCTAAACTTTCAAGTTTATCTGTTGTCGGAGAGTTTATCGCACTTAATTTTATTAATTCGTTTTTAAATTTACTATCGTTTTCTATCTGTTTTTGTATACTATCATAATAAGGAAATAGTATAATTTTTGTGCATTTTTTTAAATGTTTAGGAAGGGAATCATTCAAATC
>CAZCIV010000029.1:0-14581 GCA_964498595.1 uncultured Flavobacterium sp. | reverse complement strand
ATTATAATGAGTATAAAAATGATAAAACTATAACATCAATTGTTTCGAATATCCAAATTATTTATCAATTCTTGAACAATAATAATTTGGCCACAGATGATTTCATAAATTACGTTCAGGATTATATAGAGTTTTGGTATTTTGATACTAATGTTAGTGAGCAGGGAGAAGAATTATATATCTATATGAATGCTCGAGGCGAGCAAATGCAGGAAAACGAAAATCTTAAGGCAGATTTATTAGGGAAGTTAACAAAAAGCGAAGGTGAAACTAAAACTATTTCAGAAATTAAAAATGACTGGGGTAAGGAATGGGAGAATTGGCAACATTTTTTTTGGATAAAAAAGCAAAAAAACTTTAATGCCGATAAAGGCTTTAATGAATTTATCAATTGTATAGCTGGCCTTGAAAACTATTTGGGTGAAAATAATGTGATTTATTTAAAAGAGGATTTTGAAGGAAATAAAAGAGGGAAAAACAATCAGTTTGCCTATTCGGATATAATTAATTCGTTAAATGTTAATGGGTTGAGAATAATAAAAGAGTATGTTGAAGGATTAGAATATCTTTTTGATAAAGAAAATATAAGTAGGTTTAAAAGTAATTATAAAAATATATCCTGGCTTGAAAAGTGTTTGGCCGAAATTTTGAAAATACTGAATTCAACGACTACAAATTGGTTTGCGGATCTTAAGGATCCAAATAGAAGCTTAGAGCATAGCAGAATGGTTTTTATTTGGTCTTTATTACATTATATGAGAACTCGTGATTCTTCTAGAATGAATTTGGAAATATATAGGGTTTTAAGATTATATTATGTCAGATATAATAATTACAACAGATCGGTTCAAAGTATAAAATCAGATATTAATAATCTCAATTTGTATGGACCATGGAAAGTTCTGGGAATTGAAGAAGAAATAAAAAAGAACTATTGGTTTACTAAAAAAATAACTCCAGATGAAATTTTTATGTATGAAGAGTTAATTTGGAGCATTGAGGATCATCCCTTAAATCTTGACGGGAGTAATGCACAGGCAATTAATTGTTCTCATTTGATTGATTTTGAATCAGAGCCTTCATTAATTGAGCTTGAGAATATTCGAAACAAGTTTTTTGAATTATTCCCTATTGAAAATGGAAAAATTAGTAATGTAAACTATAAAAAATTAGTAAATATTTTGATTTTCTATGGACAATTTTGGGAAAGAGTTAGCCCTTGGTACTGTAATAATTTCCATTTTGGAAACTGGAAAAAAATTATTAGGAATATAGATACTCAAGATCAGGTTTTTAAAGCTTTTTTTAAGGATTACAAATTCAAATCATTAGATGAGGTTTATAAAAATCGAGTTGTTCAATTTGATATCGATTTTGAAACTAGTTCTTTCCCTGAGATATTAAAATGGTTTTCAGCAACATTAGGAGAAGAAATGTGGACACAAGGCCTTTATATTGTAACGGATCACTATAATTATCCTAAAAATGATAAATTTTTTATAAGATTTAAAACAATTCTTAATACAAAAGGAGATTTTAAAGGAGGAGATCCACAAGTACTATCTAGTTTAATAAAAAAATAAAATAAAGAAAAATATTACGTAATATTGTGTATCAATAAAGAAAATTAAAATATTGTAAATGCAAACCAATTTCCATTTTCTTCAAAAAGAATTTTCTGATATTTACAAAGAAATTGTAGAAGCAGAAAAGCACACCTTTACAGCACCGCGTTATGCCGCTTTGTTGTGCAGAAGTACGTTAGAGAAAGCCATTTTTTGGTTGTATCAAAACGATGAAGATTTGGAATTGCCTTATGATACCAAATTAGGAGCCTTATTGCACAACGATAGTTTCAAAGCCATACTCAAACCTAGTATGTTGATGGAGTTGGACATTGTTCGTTTGTATGGTAACAATGCAGCACATGGAAAAAATATCAAAGCATTAGAAGCACTTCAAGCATTAAAGAATTCTTTTCGTTTTCTGTCGTGGTTAAGCAAATACTACAGCCTAGAAAACCCTGAAATTGCTGATTTTGATGAACGTCATATACCTTACGGTGATGTGGCAGATAAGACTAAAAAAGAATTACAAGCACTTACAGAACAGTTTGATAAAGATCGCGAGCAGGCGAATAAGTTAGCTAAAAAGCAAGCAGTATTAGCAGAAGAAAATGAAAAGCTAAAACAACAACTCGAAGCGCAATTACAAATCATTGCTTCGCGAAAAGAAGAAAGAAGTGCTTCATATAATAATCAAGAAGTGGTTCCAGTACTAACTTCTGAATATGAAACTCGTAAAGTCCTTATAGATTTATTACTTAAAGAAGCAGGTTGGGACAATTTAAGACCAGGTATTGAAATTGAACACGAAGTTTCGGGCATGCCATTAACAACCAACAAAACAGGAATTGGTTATATAGATTATGTATTATGGGATGATAACGGTAAACCTTTAGCAGTTATTGAAGCCAAAAGCACCATTCACGATTCCAAAAAAGGAAAGCACCAAGCTACTTTATATGCCGATTGTCTAGAACAAAAAACAGGTCAACGCCCTATTATTTTCTATACCAATGGATATGAAACGTATTTATGGGATGATACCTTTTATCCGGAACGTCTAGTACAAGGTTTCTACACCAAAGAGGAATTACAAGTGCAAATGAAAAGACGTTTTGAACGTTTAGACATTAGAAACTTTTCGGTTAATACAAATATTGCAGGTAGAGCGTATCAACTAGAAGCGATTAAGCGAGTAGCAGAAACGTTAGTAATTACAAAAGATAACAAACTAAAAGGTAGAAATAGAAAAGCGTTATTAGTAATGGCAACAGGTAGTGGTAAAACAAGAACCGCTGCAGCTATGGTGGAGATGTTTACCAAATGCAACTGGGCTAAAAGAGTCTTATTTTTAGCAGATAGAAATGCATTAGTAACGCAAGCTAAAAATGCCTTCAAAGAGCATTTACCTCATTTGAGTGCCATCGATTTAACTAAGGAGAAAGAAGATAACAATACAAGATTAGTGTTTTCGACTTATCCAACCATCATGAATAAAATTGACAACCTTAAAACGGAAGAGGAACGTTTTTATGGAATTGGTCATTTTGATGTGATCATTATTGATGAAGCTCACCGTTCGGTATATCAAAAATACCAAGCCATTTTCGATTATTTCGATGCTATTTTAATAGGCTTAACAGCAACTCCAAAAAAAGATTTAGACCGAAATACCTATCATTTATTTCAAATTGAAGACGATAACCCAACATTTGCTTATGAGTTAAACCAAGCTGTGGAAGCTAAATTTTTAGTGCCTCCTAAAGCTTTTAAAATACCATTGAAATTTCCACGTCAAGGTGTGAAATATTCAGAATTAAGTGAACGTGATAAACTACGCTTTGAAGAACTATTCGGTATTAAAGGAGATGATTCAGATATTGGCATTCCGGAAATTGCTAAAAGTAAAGTTAATTCCTTCTTATTTAATGATGACACAGTTGATAAAGTGTTAGAGTACCTAATGCAAAATGGTCAAAAAATTGAAAGTGGTGATAAATTAGGAAAGACCATCATTTTTGCGAAAAATCACCAACATGCGATTTTTATAGAAGAACGCTTCAATAAAAATTATCCGGAATACGGTGGCAAATTTCTAAGAGTAATTGATAATTACGAGGATAAAGCACAAAATTTACTGGAGCGTTTTTGTTTTGATAAAGGAGACGAAAAAGATCCTCAAATTGCAGTCTCAGTAGACATGATGGATACAGGTGTAGATGCTCCTAGAGTTTTAAACTTGGTATTCTTCAAAGAAGTAAAATCCTATGCAAAATATTGGCAAATGATAGGAAGAGGAACACGTTTGTGTCCAAATATCTTTGGGCCTGGTAAGGATAAAGAGTTCTTTTTAATCTTTGATATTTGTGGCAATTTTGAATTTTTTGAAGATTTCCCTGATGGTTATAATCCTACAGTGGCAAAGCCATTACATCAGTTATTATTTGAAGCACAAATAGATATTATAATTAGCATTCAAAACAATCCAGAAGCTTCAGAACAAGATGATGAGGTTGCTGAAAGATATAAACAAAAACTTTTTGAAAAAATCATTCAATTAGATACGAATCGTTTTGAAGTGAAAAAACATTTACGCTATGTAAATAAGTATAAGAATATTGAAAATTGGAACGCATTAAGTCAAAGTGATGTGTTAGACATACAGCAAAATATATCACATTTAGTGGCTTATACAGAGGATACGGATGAATTAGCCAAGCGTTTTGATTTAATTATATATCAACTAGAATTAGCAATTTTACAGCAAAGTAAAAAGCAAGTCCGCTATATTGAAAACATTCATAATATCGCAAATTTGTTGTTTACCAAAAGAAATATTCCTGCAGTAGCAAGTAAAATAGCGACGATTAATGCAGTTATAACAGATGAATTTTGGCAAAATATTTCATTACATCAATTAGAAAAGACAAGAGAAGAACTTCGCAATTTAATTCAGTTTCTAAAAGACGAAAACAAAGAGAAACCGATTTATTCTGATTTTACCGATGATCTGCCACAAGATGAAGTACAAGAGAAAGACATTCTTGGAGTATATACCAAATTACAAAGCTATAAAGACCGAGTAGAATCGTTCATTAGAAAAAATAAAAACCATTTGGTCATTGACAAACTGTATAAAAATGTTCCAGTAACAACAAAAGAACTAGAGCTTTTAGAAGAATTTCTTATGCAAGAAGCGGAAAGTAAAGACCGTCTATTCACTGAATATGAGGAACAACCTCTAGGTAAGTTTGTTAGAAAGATAATTGGATTAGACATTGAAGCAGCTCAAAAGCATTTTGCAACATTTATTCAACAAGTCAATTTAAACGCAAATCAAATTACTTTCATTCAAAAAATTATTGACTATTTAAACAAAAATGGTGTGCTAGACAAAACCATGTTAACACAAGCACCATTCAATGACCAGGATGATAATGGAATTATTGGTATTTTTCCAGAAGAAGATAAACTAGTTAAGGTCATTCAATTGATTGAGGAGATAAATCATAATGCAGGAATTGGTTAAAAAATACTAATGCAGATCAGTTGCACACATCGGTTTTAAATTTGTAAAAGAATTTTAAACTAATCAGTATGTCAAACTTCAATCTAATAAAATCATTTCTTTACGATGTCAACGATTACGTAAGTTTTAAACTTTTAAAAGAACGTATGATTGCCAATGATGAAGGAACTTGTTTTGCTCAGTTAATAAAGGAACAAGGCTATTACAAGTACCTATTAACATGGCATGTCGATGGTAAATACATAGGTGACTATGTGAAAGTTTTTGAACCAACAGAGGAAAATATTAAAATTTTCAATGAGGGATGTAAAATCCTAGCCGAAAGATTAGAAATTTATATTACAACTAACGATGAAGCTAAAGTGCCTATGTATCCTCCAGCTTTCGGAGAGTTAACACACGTACTTAAATAAATTTGCATATCTCATTTTTTTTCTTTAATTATGTACCCAGCATCCAGATAGCCCTTGGGCTAGCCAACCGATCTACTCACGACACGGTGGCCTAGTATGCGGAACAGTCGTTCAAAGGTGTTGAGAAATATTTTTTTTTACCGATGATACGACATGGCAATAAATGTTTAATTTTTAATTGTTATGTTATGAATCAGTTTGCAGAACAAAGAGAACAATGGATTAATCAATTCAAATCGTACTCTGATGATAAATTAATCAAGAGTTTTAATGATAAGATAGGTTTAAAAACTTTTGGTGTGTTACTCAGCATTCAAATTAGCGTTTTAGAACAGGAAATTGTAAGTAGAGGTTGGGATTGTTCTCAAATAGTGGAAATTTGCCCAAATACAGATAGAGTAATGAGTATTTCTTTCGCTTTCCCAGTTGAATTGAGAAACAATAAATTAGTACAAATCAAGAATTATTTTTGGTTCAATAGAGAGAAAATATTTTTAAATTAATAAAGCATCCAGATAGCCTTCGGGCTAGCCAACCGATCAACTCACGACACGGTGGCTTAGTATGCGGAACAGTCGTTCAAATGTGTTGAGAAACCACAATTCTTTTACCGTTTTGATGCGACATAACAATCTTTGTTTAATTTTTAATTTGTTATGTTATGCTAAATTATGCAGTAGTACAAAGCCAATGGAAAACAAATTTCCATTCCCTTTCTGATGAAGAACTTATCGAAGCATTCAATCAGGAAACCCAAAAACAAGGCTGGACAACAGCTAGAACTTATTTCCTGAAATCCTGTATTTCGGAAATGTTGGAACGGAAATGGAACCTCAATTCATTCGTTGAATTCCATCAAAACGGCACAGTAAAATCCGTGTCATTACAAAATCCAATTCAGTTAGTAAATCAAACCCTTATTTTAAAATCGCATCAAAATGAAAACAACTAATATTCACTTCATAAGCTTACATCACAATCCAGTTCATAACAATACACACAAAGAATATAAAATCTTTGGTGCGCAACACGTCATCATCCAAAAAACAAACGTAAGTCTTAGCGATATAACGTTTGATAAAACACATCCAGTATTTTTAGAAATACAACATGACCAACTTACCACACTTTTAGATTGGACCAATTGTAAACCATACGAAATCTGGTATTTCAACGAGAAGTTCGAATTTACAGGAAAAGCTTTCAGTATCGGAGAAGCATCAGGTAGTTTTATCATCCAAACACAAGCAAAATATATTTTGCTATGGAATACGGAACTAAATACCAAAACAAGTGAGTATTTAGCCAATTTCCGTTGTTCGTATTTCGAATGGCAAGAAACCGCCGAACACCAATTCACTAGTCAAAATTTTCCCACCCATTATGGTAGATTTCCTTATGTGATTATCAAACAGGAAAATTCGCCTTGTTTTTCACAAATTCCAGTGCATATCAATCCCGTTTCCAATGCATTACCAGGCATTTCGATTGTTATAAATAAAGAAGTAGAAATGACAACCGAGGAAATAGAACAAATCATGGTAGAGCATGTCACTTTGGTACAACAAAAAGAAAGTGAAAAACAAAATAGAAACGTAAAAGTGGCTTTAGTCATTAATGCAAACAAAGCCTACTATTTTGAACAAGATAAAGAACCAACACTAAATAGCGCTATTCCTTCGGGAGGTGTTCTTTTAGATGCAGAGGGACAAATTATCGCAAAAAATACTGAGCATTACAACCAACTGTAATAAGCATATATACATATGGCAACAGGAATAGAAGAAAAAATTGATATGGCTCCAGAACTTCTGGAGCAAATCAACACCCAAGAGGAGAAACAAGTAATTGTGCATGCAACAGCAATAGGAATACCAAACTTTCATACCATTCGTGTATGGCCAACCATTTATTTAATTCCAAAAGGGACTTCACATAAATGCAAATTACTGCATCACTTCAATATCGTAATGTATCCCAAATGGCAACCTATTGGACCATCTGGCCAACACAGTTTTACCTTATTGTTTGAAGGTTTACCTGCCGATTGTACCACTTTTGATATTGTAGAAATTATTGATGAAGAAGGAGCATTTGAGTACAGAAACATGCCAAGAAACGAATCTGATGTGTATCATGTAACATTTTAAGTATGAACTGCGAGTATTTAGCATATAAACCAAAAGAAGTAACCCCAGGTATTTGGTTACCTGAAGATTGGATTGATTATAATTCAATATACACTTCTGTACAAAAATACAATCCCGATGGTTTGTTGTTTTATGAAATTAAAAGAGGTTTTGAAGAAAAAACAACCTTTATGGATTTATTGCCAATAGCATTGTACAAACATAACATGTTCAGTAATTTGGTAGAAAAAACATCCTATCATTATGAAGTTGGAGGTGTTTTGAAAAAACGAACTTACATTTCATATTCAGACAATTTTGAAGTAGAACACATAAAAGAAGAATACTTCTATGAAAATAACAGCACCATTTGTCTACATTTCTTATACGACAAACCTTCGTATTATGATAAAACAACGCTGCTAAAAGACAAAAAAACAGTGGAATATTGGAATGCAGATAAAAGACCTTATCTAAGATATGAATATCATTACGATAATGATAAATTAATGACTTTAGTTGAATTTGAATTACCATCCAACCGAATTAAACAATTTTGGGAACACAAATACGATAGTAATGGCAATTGTATCGAGATGCAACGTTTCAATTATAAAAAAGAACCAGAGCATTGTAGGTTGTATTTTTTCGACGAATACAACAACTGCATCAAAGAACAAATGGTATTCGGTACTTCAAAAAAATTAGTTGAGGATATCAATTTCATACATGAATATGACGATGATGGGAATTGGAACAGAAAAGTAATTTATAAAAATGGTAGTATTCAATATTTCGTTGATAATAAAACCAACCTACTCATCAAATAATAAGACAAACATTTTGTAATGAAAACTATTTACATTTTAATAGCACTAGTAATTCATGTAATAACTTTTGCACAGGACGACAATCCTATTTTCGGAGCGGTTCAAGTAACCTACAGCAGTCATAACAACAAAGAAGATAGTTATTATTCTTATGAGAATGAGAGGTATTTACTTTGGGAAGAGTCCAATGGGAATATTGATTTTGCTAATGTAATTTTAGTTCAAAACTCACACAGTATGGGCAGAGTAACAAATATCAAAGTAGATAAGGTAAACCAATTCCATACAATTTATTATTTCGATTGGAACTATTCTAATAGTTATGATGAAGTAAAAGGAGTAGCTAATGTTAAATTCGAAATACATAAAAGAAAAGGAGTGGAAGAATATGACCAAGCTGTTGTTGCTATTACCGATTCAAAGGGATTAAACACTTTGTACAAAGGAAATTTAGTGTACTACAAAAACGAATTCATATTTCATTATAATTTAAAAAAGGCAATTGATAATCAAAAATAAGAAGATGAAAATAAATAGAATTTTAAGAGCTGCAGTCATTGCAGTGATGTGTTTAGCTGTAGTGTTAATGTTAAAATGCATTACAAAAAAATACATTTTAAACCAGCCTAAAGTAGGGGATAAAATAGACAGTTTTAATAACATTCCAGTCTATTACAATGGCAGTACAGATACCAATTTAGGAAGAAATCGTAGCGCAGAAGGCTACAATTACGGACTTAAATACCAATGCGTAGAGTTTGTAAAACGCTACTATTACGACCACTTAAACCACAAAATGCCGAATTCGTATGGGCACGCAAAAGATTTTTATAATCCAAATCTGGAAGACAGCGAACTCAATACGGACAGAAATTTGCTTCAGTTTTCCAATCCAAGTAACAAAAAACCAAAAATCAATGACATTCTCATTTTTGATGCTAATAGTTTTAACCCTTACGGTCACGTTGCTATTGTTTCCAAAGTAACAGAAGATGAAATCGAAATCATTCAACAGAATCCAGGACGTTTTGGAAGTTCAAGGGAAACCATTGATTTGAAACAAGTAAATAACAAGTGGAAATTAGATAAAGCATCTATTTTAGGTTGGTTACGTAAAAATTAAAAAGTATGGACAAAAACAAACATCATATCGTTTTCTTAACGGGAGCTGGCATCAGTCAAGAAAGTGGCATTAGTACCTTTCGTGATGCCAATGGCTTATGGAACAATCATAAAATAGAAGAAGTAGCTTCACCTGAAGGTTTTGAAAAAAATCCACAGTTAGTATTAGATTTCTATAATGCAAGAAGAAGGCAACTCGATGAGGTAGTGCCAAATGAAGCACATCATTTGATTGCGCAATTAGAAACCAAATACAACGTAACCGTAATCACACAAAATATTGACGATTTACACGAAAGAGCAGGTTCCACAAACGTACTTCATTTGCATGGCGAATTAAGAAAGTCTAGAAGTAGCAAAAATCCCAATCTGATTTATGATTGTAACCAAGACATAAAACTAGGCGACCTAGCTTCCGATGGGAACCAACTCCGACCACATATCGTTTGGTTTGGAGAAGAAGTCACTGAAATTGAAAAAGCCATAGCTATAACACAATCAGCCGACTTGTTTGTAATTGTTGGAACATCAATGGTAGTGCATCCAGCAGCTTCGTTGTTACTAGCCGTTCCCTTGGATGCACAAACCGTTTACATCGATACAAACCCCGATGTGGAAGAAGGGATTAACCTATTGGTAATTAAAGAAAAAGCTACAACAGGAGTCAGAATGTTAGTAGAAGAATGTTTACCATATTAATTTAAAAAAGATGATAAGAAGGAAAGACCATTCAGTTATAAAAGAGGGATTGCTCACAGCACAAGAAACCCAATTGTTTATCAAAGAAATGGAAAAAAAGTGTTTGAAAGTTGATTTTATAGGTCTAATTGAAATATTAAATAAATATCCATTAAAAAACTTCAACCAAGAAGATTATAATGACTTTATATCCCAAGCCTTAAAGGAACATCAATTTTGGCATGAGAACGCAATGGAAATAAAAATCAATTCGGTTCAATCATTTGAATCAAAATGTATTGCTTGTTCATTTGGTAAAACAGTAAAAGCTTTCAGTGTAGAATTCCGTAAAATGAATGATATAAAGTTACCAGGACGTATTGTATACAAAAAAAGCTTTGCCTTAAATTTTGAAATTAATAATCAAGAGTTGATGGATTTTGGTTGGTGTAATGCTTTTTTGGATCAGGAAGAAATGAAAGAAATTCAAGAGTAATTAAAATGGTGAAATAATAATTGAATTAAATTACCTAATTAAGCTGCACAAAAATCTCTCTTTGGCTGTGCCTGTAATTAATAAAACAAATATTACGACAAAAATAAAATCAAGTTAGCTAACAATCTCTTTATAAACAATGGTAAATAAATCAAGAAAAGTTATCAAAATCATAAACAACAAGTTAAGACGAAATTATTACAATCAAAATTTATAAAAGTTATATATTTGATGATATATGCCAAGTTAGCGGTCATTGTTAAAAGAACCAAAAAAAAACTAACATAAAAAAAACAAAATAATAAAAAAGAAATCAAAAATGGATTTAAAAAAAATACACGAATGGGCAGATAAAGGATTGCATAAAGAAATAATAAGTGAAGTTGAGAAAATACCAAAGGATGAATTAAGTTTTGACTTAAATAATCAGTTAGCAAGAGCATATAATAACATTTCAGAATATGACAAAGCTATTAAAATATTATTATCTCAAATTTATGATGGTAAAGGAGATGCATATTGGAATTATGTCATAGGTTACGCTTTTTATCATAAAAACGATAAAGCACAAGCTTTGAGGCACTTTGAAAAAAGCTTTGAATTAGGAAGAAACGACACAAAATATTGGTTAGACCGATGTAATTTAGAATTAAAAGGTACTGACAATTGTGAAATACTTACAATAGCTGAGATTTATAAAGACTTCGGATTTAATATATCTTGTATATCAAAAAAAACAAATGAATTTAATTCAAATTCTAGGAATTTTTTTAAAACACCAAGTCATAAATGGAACCACTTATTTAATAGTGATCAGAAACCCTCAGAATTCGATAATTATGATTGGGCTAATGCTGTTGGCATAGGTACATTTACTAACTGGAAAAATTTAGTTGTATTAGATATTGACGGATGTTCAGACATTAACTTTATAAAGAAGATTTTAAACATTCTTGGACTGCCGGAAAACTATGAATGGGTTATTGAGTCAGGCAGTAAAAATGGGTTTCATATTTATTACAGAGGACACTACATTGAAGAATGTGATGATGGTGATGTAGTATCAACCTTCCCTCCAAAACAAGAATTTGAAAAATATGTTGATAAAATTGAATTTTTATGGAGAACTCATTCTGTTCTGCCTCCATCTGTTCACGGGGCAGGTAACAAGTACAGTTTTGTAAATGTTAATTTTCCAAAAAAGAAACCCGTTTTCATTGATGATAAAATTATCTACAATTTTATAAACACCTTTTTAGATTTTGAAGAAATTGTAGGTCGTGGCGAATATGGTGGTATTATTAAAATATTTTCTTCAAAAGCAGATTTCATAAATGAAATAAATGAGAATGCGGATTTAACAAAACATTTCCTTGATGAAGTATATTTAATAATTGATATCGAAACTTCAGGTTTACCAGTAAAGTTACAATCAGAAACTAAATATCCAGAAATAATTCAAATTTCTTGGGTTCTTACAAATAAGAAAGGTGTAATTTTGAAAAAACACACATTTATTATTGATACGCCATTTATAAGGACTAACAATAACTCAGAGTTTTTAAATATAGATTTTGATGTGGCAAAAAAAGTCAAATTCTCACTAACACACGCACTGAAAAAACTTGCCGAAGACATCAAAATATGTGATTATGTCGTTGCACACAATATTGAATTTGATATTGAAATTTTAGGACATTATTATATCAAAAACTATGGATTAAACCCTTTTAGTAATAAGAAAATGATTTGCACAATGAAGTCAACTGTTAATTTTTGTAAAATCCCTAATAACTATGGATATAAATATCCAAAATTATCAGAATTATATTTTAAACTATTTGGATATCAAGTGAAAAACTCACACAATGCAGAGGTTGATGTTTTACATACTTTAAAGTGTTTCAAAAAACTAAAAACTTTAGGTGAAATTTAAAATAGTGAATCATTTAGAAAAAATAAATATCGGATTTAATTCGAATAATAAAAGAGTTGTTATTGACAATTTAAACTCATTTTTTGTACTTAACCGTAATACAATTTTATTTCAAAAACATCCACTTGGATTTAAATATTTTAAACTTGGAAATATATCAAATTTTATAGAATTTAGATTGCATTTTTGGATAAATACAAATGAAAAGCACGATGTTGATTTACAAATTCACGATCATTCTTTTGACTTTGAATCTTTTGTTGTTAGTGGGTCAATTACAAACAATAAATATGAAATTATAAGTTCAAGCACTTCAAAGGGCTATGTGTATGATGTTAAATTCAAAAACGAAAAATCTAAACTTATTTTAAATACTGACAACTGCTGTATTCAGCATACTGAATCAGTAAGGATTAATTGTGGTGAGTTTTACAGTATGATTAGTAGTGAATTTCACGAGTCTATAAATAATGAAGATTTAACAATTACATTATTAAAAATAATAAAATCTAACGATAAAACCGCTAGAGTCTTTTCACCAAAAAAACTTTCTTCTTTATCAAGTTTTGAAAGAACAACTTTAACTTTTGAAGAAAACTTAAAATTAATTGACAAAATCATTGAACTTACAAAATTTAAAAATTAGTTATGGAAACATTTATTGCGTTTTTTGATGTTTTAGGCTTTAAAGAAATCATCAACAATAATGATTTAACTGAAATGAAGCGTCTTTTTGGACATCTACTAAGAGATACTCAAACAGCTTTAAGCGGAGAAAAATTTGTACAGCTAGACAATAGCACAATTGTTCCTGATTTAGCTAATCAAAAGGTAAACTGCTTACACATTTCTGATAGCGTTGTCTTTTGGACTAACGGACAAACTGAGGATGACTTCAAAGATTTGGTTGCTGTTTGTCATTCATTCTATTGGCGTAGTTTACAAACAACTTTTCCTTTACGTGGTTGCTTGACATTTGGTGAAATTGATTTTAATCCGAATACTATAAAAACAATTGGTGGAATGAATTTCTATAACTATTCTTTAATTGGAAAAGGATTAGTGGATTCTTATATTAAAGCTGAATCAATTGAATATGCTGGCTGTTTATTAGACAAATTGGCTATTAATAAAGTCAGTGACAAACTAATTAATGATTTGATCTACGAACAAAAAATCTGTATGTATAAAGTTCCTTTCAAAACTGGCGAAAATTACGAACACGTATTTAGACCTATAAAAGGTAATCATAATCATGTATCTTTTAGAAATACAGCTAATGGTATTAAAAGTCTGTTTAGTTATGCATCAAAAACAGACATTGATAAAATGCCTGAAAGTGTAAAAAGAAAGTTGAATAATACCATTGACTTTGTAAACTACTTTAGAGAAACAGACAAAGACTTAAAGAACCCGAGTAAATAAAAAAGAATTACCGTTAACAAATCCTTTTGCGTTCATAAATGATTTTCTGAGTAAAAAATATAGAAAATTTTACCTTCAAATAAGAAATAAATCCAATTGCAACCAAAGGGTCTTATTTTTTAATACTCTTATATAGAATTTTAAGTAGCGAATGGCTCGGGTTTTCTTGGTTTCCATAATCCCGCTGTACGTTAAACAAGGTATCACTCCCATCGGGGCTATTTAGTAAGCTAAAGGCTTTCTTGGTTTCTTTTTCTAATAGGAACGCTTCGCTGAGTTATTTGCGCCCACCCAGTCCAACGCTCCCCAACGCTCCTGTGGTATTTTGTGTGTTTTTAGCACTTGTTTTCCCCACAGTAAGTCAATAAAAAAAGGCTCCCTTTTTTCAACTAAAAAGCACAATTCCGTTAACCGTCATCCTGAGCTTGTCGAAGGGCCCTCGCGCACAGTCCGCCTTT
>CAZCIV010000028.1:11412-14738 GCA_964498595.1 uncultured Flavobacterium sp. | reverse complement strand
AAGCAATTTAATTTTGATGTTATTCAGCGGTTCATCAATTTGTTCTGCCATTTCTTGATACGTCATTTCTTGAAAATAACGCATTTGAATGACTTCCTGATAAGCAGGTTTTAATTGTTTGATGTATTGAAGTAATTGTGCTAAATTTTGCTCGATAATCAATTCATCTTCAGCAGAATTGGAATCGTCAGCCACACTGTACGCTTGATGATCTTCTTCGTCATTCATTTCAATAAATAAAGACGATTTCTTTTTGCGAAGCATGTCGATATGGACATTTTTTGCAATCGCAATCAACCAAGTGTTAAAACCATATTCAGGATTGTAAGTCGCGATTTTATCAAATGCTTTTGCGAAAGTTTCAATGACAATATCTTCAGTATCGGTTTCGTTTTCGGTGCGTTTTAGCATGAAACCGTACACTTCATTCCAGAAAAAATCCAATAAAAACGTGAAAGCAACTTGGTCTCCCTTTTTTGCTTTTTCAATGTTTTCTTGAATAATTACTGAATTTACTTCCAATGTACAGGTTTTGAGATGAGGTTTCTAAAAAATACGCTTAGTTGAGTAAAGATAAGTACAATTTCAATAATTGGATACCAATACATCACATCTTTTTCTTTTAGTTTTCCAGCGGCATAACCTAAAGAAATCCAAGTGAATAAATATCTAAATACGATAATTCCAGTCACAATCATCCATTGGAATTGAAACGCTAACAAAACAATAGCCAAAACTAAAAACCAAAACTGACTAAAGAAAAATAATCCCAACTGAAATTTATCAAATCCTTTGTAGTATTTCGCAGTCGTAGCATGTCTTCTTTTTTGGTAAACCCAAGACGAAAAAGTAGTTTTTGGCTCCGAAAAAGTAAAGCTTTCTGGAGTATATAAAATTGCTGTATTTTTCTTTGTTGCCGCTTGATTAATAAATAAATCATCATCACCCGAACGAATTTTCATGTGATCCATAAAACCTCGAACATTGAAAAATTCTTCTTTTTTATAAGCTAAATTGCGCCCAACACCCATATAAGGTTTGCCAATTTTTGCCCAAGAAAAATATTGCGTAGCGGTTAACATCGTTTCAAAACGAATGATTTTGTTTAGGAAGGAATTCTTTACTTTTTCGTAAGCACCATAGCCTAAAACAATCGTTTTTTCTTTGGTGAATTGAGTTGAAATTTGCAACAACCAATCGTTTGAAGCTGGATAACAATCCGCATCAGTAAATACTAAATACTCGTTTTTTGCGGCTTTGATTCCTAAGGTTAACGCGAATTTTTTATTACCCCAAAAGGCTTCATTGTTTTGAACTTTTACCAATTTAACATTTGGATATTGCTTTTCATACGCTTCAAAAAGTTCCAAAGTTTCATCGCTCGAAGCATCGTCAATTAAGACAATTTCGTAATCAGGATAGTTTTGGGTAACCAAAGTTTGAAAATACTTTTTGATATTTTCTTCTTCGTTTTTAGCACAGACAATAATGGAAATAGGTAAACGTTTCGCAGTTCCTTCTGGTTTTTTACCAAAAGAGAATTTTCCGAAAATAAAAAGGTAATAAATAAATTGAATAAACACGATAACCGCAAATGCGATTAAAAGTATTGTTAGTATCATAAATTTTGAAAATTAAGAGTGCGAAGGTTCGCTGCAATCTTTCATTTGTTCAGGAGTTTTTCCACAATAGCTACAGTTTTCTCCGTCTTTATTCAAAAACGGACTTTGGCTAGCACAAGTTCCAGCGAATTTTCCGTCTTTTTTTGCCCAAATTTTTATCGCGATACCTGCAAAAGCAAGTCCTAAAAGTCCAATGGTTACTAATACAAGTTTCATCTTTTTCTATTTTGAACTGCAAATTTACAAAAGAAAATTCAAATCAAGTTCAGAATTTAAACACAAAGTTCGCAAAGTTTTTTAGCAAAGCACGCAAAGATTTTAAACTCCCAACTCCCAACTAAATAATATTCACTTCCGCTTCAATAGCAATTCCGAATTTTTCTAAAATCGTTTGTTGGATATTTCTCGAAAGTGCTACAATTTCGGCTCCTGTTGCTGTTCCGTAATTGACTAAAACCAAAGCTTGATTTTTATGAACTCCAGCATCGCCAAAACGTTTTCCTTTAAAACCAGCTTGTTCAATTAACCAACCAGCAGGAACTTTTACTTCGGTTTCAGAAACTACATAATGTGGCATTTCTGGATGAAGTGCTTTTGTTTTTTCGTAAGTTTCTTTGGGAATAATCGGGTTTTTGAAGAAACTTCCACTGTTACCTAATTCTTTTGGGTCAGGTAATTTACTTCGACGAATGGCAATTACAGCATTGCTAACGTCTTTTAAGGTTGGGTTTTGTATGTTTTGATGTTGTAATTCGGTTTCAATTGCACCATAAGTTGTAGAAACTTTATGGTTTCTTTTTGTTAATTTAAAACTAACCGAAGTTATGATGTATTCGTTTTTTAATTCGTTTTTGAAAACACTTTCACGGTATTCGAATTTACATTGCGCATTGGTAAACGTTTCAATTGCTAATGTATTCAAATTCAAAGCTTCACAAGAAAACATCGTATCTTTAATTTCGACTCCATAAGCTCCAATATTCTGAATAGGAGTTGTGCCTACATTTCCAGGAATAAGTGATAAATTTTCAATTCCACCAAAATTTTGATTGATGCACCAAAGTACAAATTCGTGCCAGTTTTCCCCAGCTTGTGCTTTTACGATAGCAAAATCATCATTTTCTTCTACAATTTCTCTTCCTTTTAAGTTCACATGAACGACTAATTTTTCAATATCTTGCGTTAACAACATATTGCTTCCGCCACCCAAAATAAAAATATCGTTGTTTGCTCTCAACACTTCTTTTAATTCATCGATAGATGAAACAGAAACAAACTGTTTAGCTTTAGCTTCAATTCCAAAAGTGTTATAATTTTTTAAAGAGAAATTGGTTTGAATATGCATTAGAATAATTTTTTTCAAATGTAATGTATATAGTAGAAATTCCAAAAATCAAGTTCAAAACTTCTAAAATCTAAAATCGTTAATCATCAATCTTCAATCAAAAACATTTTATACGATTGATGCGTTTCTTTGATAATCATCTCCGTTCGTTCGGCATGCGTGTCAGAAATAAAAATTTGTCCAAAAACGGCATCATTCACCATGGTTACTATTTTTTGAACACGCGTTTCGTCTAGTTTGTCGAAAATATCATCAAAAAGAAGGATTGGTAATTCACCACTTTGTTTTTTCATGAATTCGAATTGCGCTAATTTCAACGCAATCAAAAATGATTTCTGTTGGCCTTGCGAACCAAATTT
>CAZCIV010000028.1:4196-11312 GCA_964498595.1 uncultured Flavobacterium sp. | reverse complement strand
ATTTTAGCATCAAAATCAAATTCGATTTGGGCTAAATTCTTATAATTGAGTAAAGATAACTGTTTTAAAAACACAATAATTAAAGGTTATTTGATGAGTAAAAGTAAGACTTCCTGCAAAAGTAAATTGAAAATCTTAAAAATATCTACAAAAATGGTTTTAAATTTTAATAAAAATTATATTTTTGCACCTCATTAAATTAAAAATAAATGGCAACATATAACAAAAGAGGTTACAAAGCTCCAAAACCTGAAGAAGCAAAAGTTGAAAACGAGTTTGAAGAAGTAGAAGCAATTGATGTACAAGATAGTACTACGGCTGAAGTATTCAATACTTTAGATGAAACAGCTTCAAAAACTGAGGATTGGGTAGCTAAAAATCAAAAACTACTTTTAGGTATTGTAGGTGCAATTGCGATTGGAACATTATCTTATTTGTTGTACAATCGTTTTGTTGTTGAGCCTAAAGAAGAAAAGGCAGCTAACGAAATTTTTCAAGCACAACAATTTTTTCAACAAGCGGTTGATGCTACTGAGAAAAATGATTCTTTATACAATTTAGCACTTAAAGGTGGTGAAGGTAAATTAGGTTTCTTAGCAGTAGCGGAACAATATTCAGGAACTGCAGCTGGAAATTTAGCGAACTACCACGCTGGTATGGCTTATTTGAACTTAGGTGATTTTAAAAATGCTATAGTTTATTTAGAGAAATTCAAATCTGATGATGCTATTTTAAAACCTATCGCTTTAGGAGCTATTGGAGATGCTTTATCTGAAACTAATAAAGTAGACGATGCTATTTCTTATTACAAAAAAGCAGCTGAAGCTTCAGAAAATGATTTCACTACGCCAAGATATTTACTAAAAGCAGCTCAATTGTATTTAGCAGCTGGTAAAAAATCCGAAGCTCATACTTTATTTGTTGAGATTAAAGAAAAATATGAAACTTCTAAAGAAGGAATGAATATTGACGCTTTCATTGCAATGACTGAATAAGAATGGCAACAGAAAATAAAAATTTATCTAATTACGATAAAAACACAATCCCAAATGCGAAAGATTTTCGGTTTGGGATTGTTGTTTCAGAATGGAACGAGCAAGTAACTGAAGGTTTATATAACGGAGCTTTTGCAGCTTTAACCGATTGTGGCGCTTTGCCAGAAAATATCATACGTTGGAACGTACCAGGAAGTTTTGAATTGATTTTTGGAGCACGCCAAATGCATGAAAAATTAGAGCTTGATGCTGTAATTGTGATTGGTTGTGTAATCAAAGGCGAAACTATGCATTTCGAGTTTGTTTGTGAAGGTGTTACTCAAGGAATGAAAGACTTAAATCTTTTATACGATGTACCAACTATTTTTTGTGTGTTAACCGATAACAACATGCAACAATCGTTAGATAGAAGTGGTGGAAAGCACGGAAACAAAGGAGTAGAAGCAGCAATTGCGGCTATTAAAATGGTAGATTTGAATAGAAAATAAAAGGATTTCCTTTAAAATCAATATACTAATCCCGATTTTCATCGGGATTTTTTGTTAACAAAAATTTGGAGGTTAAACGCATAAAAATTCCTAAATTTGAAAAAAATAATGCGTTATGTTTAAGTTGGGAAAAGGTAGATTACCAAAAAATAAAAGATTTAATTACACGCCTCGTCATTACGAAGGTAAAACGGTAGATAATCCATTTGATTTTGATTCTGCAATACGACGCGATAGAGAAACCGCAAGTTATAATGATATGAGAGCAATGTGGAGCGATGCTAGAGACGCTAGCAGAAACAGAAAGAATCGTTCTTTCAATATGCGCGTTATTATCATTGCCTTAATTTTGGTTTTGATTTTTTTCTTTATCATCGATTTTGATTTTTCCATATTTAGAAGAAAATAATGGCGGCGAGTATTATTCAACTTTTACCCGATCATGTTGCCAATCAAATTGCTGCGGGAGAAGTGGTGCAACGCCCTGCTTCTGTAGTGAAAGAGTTGTTGGAAAATGCCGTTGATGCCAAATCAACCGATATCAAATTAATCGTTAAAGAAGCAGGAAAAACCTTAGTTCAAGTAATTGATAATGGTTTAGGTATGAATACGACCGATGCACGTTTGTGTTTCGAACGTCATGCGACTTCTAAAATTCGAAAAGCAGAAGATTTATTTGATTTACATACCAAAGGTTTTCGTGGCGAAGCATTGGCTTCTATTGCTGCGATTGCTCACGTGGAATTAAAAACAAAACAAGACCAAGAAGAACTTGGAACTCATATTGTTATTGAAGGTAGTAAATTGGTAACCCAAGACGTAGCGGTTTTACCAAAAGGGACTTCGTTTGCCGTTAAAAATTTGTTTTTCAATATTCCGGCCAGAAGAAATTTCTTGAAATCGGAAACGGTAGAATTTCGTCATGTAATGGATGAATTCCAACGTGTAGCGATGGCGCATCCTTCGATTTCGTTTACTTTGATGCATAATGGAAGTGAATTGTATAATTTACCAAGTTCTAATTACCGTCAACGTATCGTAAATATTTTTGGTGGAAAAACCAATGAAAAGTTAGTGCCAGTTTCGGAAGAAACCGAGTTAATTACTATTTCAGGATTTGTAGGAAAACCTGAATTCGCTAAAAAGAGTAGAGGAGAACAGTTTTTCTTTGTTAACGATAGATATATCAAAAGTGCGTATTTGCATCATGCGATTATGAGTGCTTATGAAGGTTTGCTGAAAGAAGGCAATCAGCCGAGTTATTTCTTGTATTTGCAAGTACCTCCGCATACTATCGATATCAATATTCATCCAACCAAAACTGAAATTAAGTTCGACGACGAACATTCGTTATATGCAATTTTGCGTTCGGCTGTAAAACATAGTTTAGGACAATTTAATGTGGCACCCGTTTTAGATTTTGAACGCGATGCTAATTTAGACACGCCTTACGAATACAAAAACAGAGAAGCTGATTTTCCAACGATTCAAGTGGATTCAAATTTTAATCCGTTTGCATCGGAAAAACCGAGTTCGAAAACGTTGTCTTCTTTTGGAAGTTATAAACGAGAAACCACTACGGCGAGTTGGGAAAGTTTGTATGTTGGGCTAAAACAAGATACACAAGAAATTGAAACTTTTTCATTCGAAAGCGAAGAAGTTACTAGCAAATTGTTTGATGATGATGTGATGGAAACCAAAACCACTTCTACGTATCAAATTCATAAAAAGTATATTGTTAGCGCCATAAAATCAGGAATGTTGGTAATTGATCAAGGTAGAGCACACCAACGTGTGTTGTATGAACAGTTTCTAACTAATATTACAGTTCAAAAAGCTTCGAGCCAGCAATTGTTATTTCCTTTGGAATTGTATTTTTCTCCTGATGAGATGATTTTATTGAAAGAATTACAATCGTCTTTAGAAAATACCGGATTTGTTTTTGATGTATTTAATGCTGATTCTGTTCAAATTTCAGGATTGCCAATTGGAATGGCGGAGAGCGAAGTTTCAATTGTTTTAGAGGAATTAATAGGAAATCTACAAAATGAAATTCCAGAAAGTAGTTTTTCACAAAGCGATAGCATTGCTAAATCCATGGCAAAAAGTATGGCTGTAAAAACGGGAACTTACTTAACTGAAAAGGAACAAGAAAATTTAGTAAATTCGTTATTTGCGTGTAAAGAGCCTAATGTTTCTCCTTTTCAAAAACCAACTTTTATTACCTTAACGGTAGAAGATTTAGATAAAAAATTTGCGATATGATGAATATGACCGATACTGTTAAACAGTTATTGATAATCAATATTTTGTGTTTTATTGGAAGTTTTGTGGTGCCGCAATCGAATGATTTATTGGCGCTATATTACTTTGAAAGTGATAAATTTCAATTCTGGCAACCTATAACGCACATGTTCATGCACGGAAGTCCTATGCATATTTTCTTTAATATGTTTGCATTGATTTCTTTTGGTAGCGCATTGGAGCATTTTTGGGGAGCTAAGAAATTTCTATTTTTCTATTTATCTTGTGGATTAGGAGCTGCTTTGATTCATTCGGGCGTTAATTATTATGAAATTCATTCACTTCTAGATCAATTACAAAATTCAGCGATAACTTCAGCAGATATTCATACTATTTTAAACACCGATTTTGTTAGCGGAAATCAGTTTCAGGGACAATTGTTGTATGAAAATGCACAAGCTACTTTTGATAAATTAAATTTAAATGGAGATGATTTTAAAATTTTATTTAATGCTGCAATAAAAAATCAAACCGCTGCCGTGGGAGCTTCAGGAGCTATTTATGGATTGTTAGTAGCTTTTGCTTTTATGTTTCCAAATGCTGAGTTGATGATGATGTTTATTCCAGTTCCTATTAAAGCTAAATACTTTGTTCCTGTAATTGTCTTGTTAGATTTGTTTTCAGGAGTAACTGGTTATAGTATTTTTGGTGGAAACATTGCCCATTTTGCCCACGTGGGTGGTGCATTAATTGGTTTTATTATGATGTGGTATTGGAAGAAAAACCAATTTAATCAAAATCGTTGGGATAGATAGTTTTTTAGAAGATAGAAAAAGGAACAAAGAAAAAAGATGAACATTTTAGACGATTTAAAACTACAATACAAAACAGGCGGCATGGTACAAAAGTTAATCTTTTGGAACATTGGTTGCTTCCTGTTGTCGTTAGTGTTTTTTTATAGTTTTTCTGTTGGAAGTTTTCAAATTCCAACATGGATTGCTTTATCGTCTGATTTTGGGACGTTTATTCGTACTCCATGGTCATTAATCACATTTAATTTCTTTCATGCCGGATTTTTGCATTTGATTTTTAATCTGATGGTGCTCCATTTTTCGGGAAGATTGTTTTCAACTTATTTTACCGATAAGCAATTGCTAGGAGTTTACGTTTTAGGCGGAATTTTCTCTGGACTAACCTTTGTGCTTTCTTATATTGTCATTGGAAAATCAGGTTTGTTAGTTGGGGCTAGCGGAGCTATTATGGCTATTTTAATTGCTACTGCAACGTATGCTCCTTTTATGTTATTGCGCATTCCGTTAATAGGAATTGTGAAGCTTTGGCATGTGGCTTTTGTTATTTTGTTAGTAGACTTAATTCAAATGCCATTAGATAATACAGGTGGACATTTAGCACATTTAGGAGGAGCTTTATTCGGATTTATCTACATCAAGTTATTACAATCAGGCAAAGATGTTACAAAGCCTTTTTTAGCTTTATTAGATACTTTTGCGAATCATTTCAAACCGAAAAAGAAAACCCCATTTAAAAAGGTACATCGCAATACAACAAAAAAAGTAGTAAATTCGTTTACAGAGAAAGATATCACGCAAAAGCAAATTGATGATATTTTAGATAAAATTAGTAAATCGGGTTATGATAGTCTAACTAAAGAGGAAAAAGAGTTTCTCTTCAAAGCTGGAAAATAAATGCAGAAACAGTCATGGTTAAGTAAAATAATGTTCTTTTTTAATATAGTCCTCGCTGTATTGACTTTTCTTGCTTATTCATTACCTTTTTTAGCACCAAAAGCCTTTCCTTTTTTGAGTGTTTTATCGCTTATTTTACCTCTGTTTTTAATCCTGAATTTTTTCTTTTTTGTGTATTGGCTGTTACAATTAAAGCGATACATGTTACTATCGGGATTGGTTTTGCTTTTAGGAATAACATTTATTAATCGTTTTTATAAATTTTCGGAAACGAATTTACCTAAAGAAGAGAACGATTTTACTTTGATGAGTTACAACGTACGTCTTTTTAATTTATACGAATGGCTTCCGCAAAATGATGTTCCAGAGCAAATTTCTAAGTTAATTGAGGAACAGAAACCAGATATTTTGTGTTTACAAGAATTTTCTCCGAGTGACCGAGTTAACACCAAAATGTTTCCATTTAGTTATGTCAAGTTATACGGTGGAAAGAATAAATATGGTCAAGCTATTTATTCAAAATATAAAATTATTGATGAGGGAGAAATTGAATTTCCAAATTCAAGTAACAACGTAATCTTCGCTGATATTGTCAAAGAAAAAGATACAATTCGTGTTTATAGCATGCACTTGCAATCAATAAAAATCAGTACCGATATTCATGAAGAAATAGACGAGGCAAAATCAAAATTTATTTTCAAACGTTTAAGTGAAGCTTTCACATTACAACAACATCAAGCGGAACTAATTAAGTCGCACTTTGAAGGTTGTAATTTTTCTAAAATTGTATGTGGAGATTTGAATAATAGTGCTTTTTCTTATGTATATCGTACTATAAAAGGTGATATGAAAGACGTTTTTGAACAAGCAGGAACTGGTTTTGGTAAATCATACAATTACAAATACTATCCAGCCCGAATTGATTACATTTTTGTGGAAAACAATATTGAAGTTAAACAATTTACATCAATAGATACTTTTTTGCAAAGCGATCATTTTCCTCAAATCACACGTTTGAAAATTATAAATGAAGAAGATAAGTAGAGTTATAATTGTTGATTTTTCAAATAATCAACGGCATATCTTCCTTCGTTAAATAATAAATCTAGAATACTCAAATTATTTAGAAAGCCATGTTTTTCATTAAAAACTTGCGTGTATTCTTCTAATTGAGTGGTGTCTTTTTTTCCATTTACTAAAGGTCTGAAATCAGTATAATCAGAAACTTCGTGGAAGAATTCTGTAGTCTTTTGTGGTTGTATACTAATTCCCAAAGAATCGTTTACCAATTCGAAAACTTCTAAATTTAAATCCATTAAAAACTCATGTTTTTTCTCGAATAACGGACGGAAATCATCTTCAAAATATTCAAAAAAAGGCGAAGTTCGATAAGCCGCTTCTAAGGATTTAAAGTGATTTTTTTGCCATCCAAAATCGTTTTCAATGCGGACATCTTTATATTTTTGGTGCTTTTCTTTTGAATGTTTGATTGGGATATTCAACATTTGAACTCCATTTGGACTATAAATGTACATCCTATTTCTATTAGTTTGTTTTTGAAAATTATCTTCTATCTCAAACGTGACTGAATCTGCTTGAAGCATCGCAACGTAATGACTAATCGATGGAAAATAAGTAGGATGTATAAGAATGTTGTTCATGATAAATTATTGTTTTTAAAAA
>CAZCIV010000028.1:0-4186 GCA_964498595.1 uncultured Flavobacterium sp. | reverse complement strand
TGTATAAGAATGTTCATTTGAAATGTTAAATTGTTTAATCGTTGAATTGTTTAGTTTTTATCTTTTAAGATATAGTTTCTTAAGGAATTCAATTTATTAGTAATGCTATTTATTTGATTCCTACAATTTGAATAATTGGTTTCACTAATATATTCTAATTCATAAGATAGTATTAATTGGTTTAATACTTCCATCGTTGAACTGTAAGACATAGAAATGAAATGGGCTTTGTCTTTATCTGAAATTCTTGAAGTTCCTTCAGCTATATTTGAGCAAATTGATACAGAAGCTCTTCTTAATTGAGAAACAAGTCCAAATTTTTCACTATCAGGAAAAGACAGAGTTAAGTTATAGATTGATTTTGTCAATTCTTTTGACTCAATCCAAACGTCTAATTTCTCAAATGAAAATTTATGCATTTCTTTTAAACAATTAAACGGTTTAACAATTAAACATTATTCTCTTCTTTCTTTTTCTTCTTTTTTCTGAAATAATCAAAACCGAAGTAAGCTGCTAAAGCAATTAAGAAATATTGAAAATACGATTTTGGTTGGCCATCACCACTAACAGTAGTGAATAATCTATCCCAACGAATACTCCAGTTTTTAATGCCATCGTTGATTCCGTCAATACTCATCCAAATGAAAATTGGCTTTCCAACGATGTGATCAGCTGGAACAAATCCCCAATAACGAGAGTCTAGCGAATTATGACGGTTGTCTCCCATCATCCAATAGTAATCTTGTTTAAAAGTATATGATGTTGCAACTTGACCGTTAATACGAATTTCATCTCCGTTTACTTTCAAGTCGTTTCCTTCGTACTCGCCAATTACTTTTTTATAAAAAGGCAGTGTTTCTTTGTTTAATTCTACTGATTTTCCAGCCTCAGGAATGTAAATTGGTCCTAAGTTATCTACGTTCCAATCTTTAGTTCCTGGGAAAATAGATTTATCCGTTTCTTTATGAATGATGCGTTCTACTTTGGTAAGTCCCGGAATATTTTTCAATCTGTCAACAGAAGCTTGTGGTAAAGCACTAAAAATTAAAGTATCTTTTGCAATTTGGCCAAAAGCGTCCGTTATATGAAGTTCTTTTTTAATGTAATCTAAATCAACAGGTGTTTTTCCGTCCCAAGCTACTTTATATGAATACTGCGGTTTAGCTCTTTCAGGAAGAATCGATTCTTTTCCGTTAATAAAAATGATACCATCTCTAATTTCTATTTTATCACCAGGAATTGCCGTACAACGTTTTACATAGTTGGTTTTTTTATCGATAGGTTTATCATATCTTTTATCTGCTGCTTTGTACATGTGAAACAAAGTGTCAGCAGGCCAGTTAAACACCACAATATCATTACGTTCGATTTTTTGCAAAGCAGGAAAACGGAAATAAGGTAATGAAGGTTTTGCTAAATAGGATTTTGTTTTAATAATTGGTAAAGTATCATGAACCATTGGCGCAGCAATAGGCGTCATTGGAGTTCTGGCTCCGTAATGGAATTTACTCACAAATAAAAAGTCACCAACTAATAACGATTTTTCTAATGATGAGGTTGGAATTGTGTACGGTTGAATGAAATACGTGTGAACTAAAGTTGCTACCACAACAGCAAACGATAATGAACCTAATGTATCCATAGTTTTGTTAGGTGCTTTTAAATCACGATTAGCATGATAAGTTGTTTCTTGGGTGTAATTTACATAAGCTATGTAAAAACCTAAGGTAACCACACCTAAAACCATATCAACCGTTGATTTTTTACCAAAAGTCCTTAGAGTTTCAATCCAAATAATTGGAAATAAAAACAAGTTAATTACGGGAATAAAAAGCAATAAAATCCACCATTTTGGGCGGTTGATGATTTGCATTAATACAATTCCGTTATATACTGGAACAAATGCTTCCCATGCTTTTCTACCTGCTTTTACATATAATTTCCAAGTTCCAATTCCGTGAATTACTTGAACTAATAAGATAAAGATTAACCAACCTGATATTTCCATTTTTAATATCGTTTACTTGTTAAATTGTATAATTGTTTATTTTGAAGATAAACCTAAAACATCTTTCATGGTGAAAACACCTTTTTTTCCAACTAACCACTCGGCTGCAACTACAGCTCCTAAAGCAAAACCTTCTCTGCTGTGTGCTGTGTGTTTGATTTCGATTTGGTCCACTTCGCTATCGTAAAAGATACTGTGGGTTCCTGGAACGTTTTCAATACGTTTTGCTTCAATGTGTATTTCATTACTAATTGGAGTTTCTAATGTCCAATTGGCATAATCGGTATGTTTGATAACTCCTTCAGCAAGTGTAATAGCGGTTCCGCTCGGTGCATCTAATTTTTGAGTGTGATGAATTTCTTCCATTGAAACTTTGTATTGTTTCAAGTTGGCCATCATTTTGGCTAAATATTCGTTCAATTCAAAAAACACGTTTACACCTAAACTAAAATTAGAAGCATAAATAAAACTTCCATTTTTTGCTTCACACAATTGTACCATTTTCGGGTAATCTGCTAACCAACCTGTTGTTCCTGAAATAACCGGAATACCGTCATTTAAACATTCGGTAATATTATCAACCGCACTATTTGGAACACTAAAGTCGATAGCAACATCTGCATTTAATAATCCTTCAAATGTGTTATTTTGATCTTTTTTTAATACGATCTCATGACCTCTTTCTAAAGCTATTCTTTCAATAACTTTTCCCATTTTTCCGTATCCTAAAAGTGCAATTTTCATAGTAGTTAGTTGTTAGGTTTGATATTATGTTACCTAATATTTTGTTAAAAACTATAGGTTAATGTCATACCATAATTGAATTTATAATCAATTTGATTTTGATTCATATCGGGTTTTAAAGACAAATTGTCGTTGACATTAAACTGCATAAGATGTGCGTCAATATTAGCGTCAATAATGTTCAAAATGTAAATTCCAGCAGTAATTAAAGCAGATAAATCTCTATTTCTTTGATGAAATTTTTGCCCACGAATTAATCGATCATTATCTAATCCACCATAAATAGGATGATTAGGATCGGAAGTTCCATCTAATCTCCTTTTATATTCATCTCTATAATCATGGTATTTGTTTTGATTCCAAGTATAAGAGTATATTCCTAATCCAAGTCCAATATAAGCTAAAGGTATTTTCCAATATTTTTTGTTGTAAGCTTGTCCAAGTCCAGGAACCAAAGCCGAGTAAAAAGCCGCTCTTGCAGGACGATTAGGGTCAATAACAGCTTTCACCGTGTCTTGTGTTTTTAATGTCATTTCCTCTTGTGCTCTTCCTTTAAAAGTCAGAAAAAGACAAGTTAAAATAAATATGTAGTGCAACTTTCTCACTAAGAGTTGATTAATTTTAAAATACGATTAAAGTCTTCTTCAGAGTGGAATGGAATTGTAATTTTTCCTTTTCCGTTTGCTGCTACTTTAACATCTACTTTTGTTCCGAAATAGTTAGCAAACGCTTTTTTCTCATCTTCATTAATGTCAAACGAGTTACCTTTTGCAGGTTTGGCTGTTTTTGGTTTTAAACTATCTTGATAATTTTTAACTAAAGCTTCTGTTTCTCTAACTGAAAGATTTTGCGTTACTACTTTATGATAAATGTCGCTTTGTACATCTTGATTGTCAATATTAATCAACGCTCTTCCGTGTCCCATTGAAATAAAACCGTCACGCATTCCTGTTTGAATGATTGGATCTAATTTCAATAAACGTAAATAATTGGTAATTGTCGAACGTTTTTTACCAACGCGCTCACTCAATTCTTCTTGCGTTAAATTAATTTCTTCGATTAATCTTTGATACGAAATTGCAACCTCTATTGGATCTAAATCATGACGTTGGATGTTTTCCACTAATGCCATAACCAATGATTCGTTATCATTAGCTAAACGAATGTAAGCCGGTATCGTTTTTAATCCGATTAATTTTGAAGCACGCAAACGACGCTCTCCCGAAATCAATTGGAATTTATTAAATTCTAATTTTCTAACGGTTATAGGTTGAATTACACCAAGTTCTTTGATTGATTTGGCTAATTCTTGTAACGTTTCTTCATTGAAATTCGTTCTTGGTTGAAATGGATTAATTTCAATCGATTCGATATCTAACTCAATAATATTTCCTACAACTTTATCTGCGTTTTTGTCCTCAACTGATTTAATAT
>CAZCIV010000027.1:0-14740 GCA_964498595.1 uncultured Flavobacterium sp. | reverse complement strand
AATTGGAAAGACATTTTTACCATCAGCATGATTTTATTTGCTGTGATTGATATTGTGGGAAGTATTCCAATTATTGTGGATTTACGCAGTAAAATGGGTCATATTCAATCGGAAAAAGCGACTATTGTTGCGGCGGTGATTATGATTGCCTTTTTATTTGTAGGAGAAGAAATTCTAAAGTTAATTGGTATTGATGCGAATTCATTTGCGGTTGCAGGTTCGTTTGTCTTGTTTTTCCTTGCCTTAGAAATGATTTTAGGCATTCGATTATACAAAGAAGACAATCCAAGTACGGCTTCCATAGTCCCCATTGCGTTTCCATTAATTGCTGGAGCTGGAACGATGACTACCATTTTATCGCTTCGTGCTGCATATAAAGAAATAAACATTATAATAGCCATAATCATAAATGTTGTTGTTGTGTATGGTGTTTTAAAATCATCGGGCAAAATTGAACGCTTACTTGGAACTAACGGATTAGGTATAATTCGTAAAGTTTTTGGCGTAATCTTGCTTGCAATAGCAGTAAAACTATTTGCTGCCAATGTTAAAGGATTATTTAATTAGAAAATAATAAAATGAAAATTTTTACCTACGTGGCAGTTGCCATCGCTTTAGTTTTAATTGTTTTTAATCTTTTTCAAATCGATTACAGCAATCCGTTTGAAGGAAATAGCACCATTGCTATTATTGGTGTTGTGGCTGGAATTTGTGCAATTCTATTACTAGTCTTATTGCATTTTTCAAAAATGATTGAAGAAAAAACAAGACAATAATGGTTGACGTTTTAATTATTGGCGCCGGTGTTTCGGGCGTTTCGTGTGCTTTGATTTTGGGTTCAGCTCAAAACAAAACCTTTGCAATGGATAAAAAGATTGCGATTGTTGCGCACCAAAAAGCATCTTCGTTACAAAATGCCATTTTTAATAACGCTTATGGAATTCCTGCAGGGAAATTAGGCAGTGAATTATTAGAAGAAAGTTTGGAACATTTGACCCAATCTTATCCGCACGTAGAACAAATTCATGGAAAAAAAGTACTTTCCATTTCAGGTGAAACGGGAAATTTTACTGTTACTACCAACAAGTCTTCGCTTCAAGCTAAAATTGTTGTAATTGCTATTGGTTCAGCAAATCCATTCACCATTGAAGGTTTGGAATCGTTTGTAATTCCGCATCAAAAAGTCGCTCCAGAGAAAAATAGAATCCAATTAAAAAATACCGACCATTTAGTTACCGAAGGTATTTACGCAGCTGGAGTTTTAGCTGGACATAGAAGTCAATTAAGTATCGCCGCCGGAAGTGGAGCTGCTGTTGCTACAGATATTTTAACATTGTGGAATGAGGGAAATCATACAATGGTGCATGATACTTTGGGGAAATAGCTTTATTCGTCTGAATCGTCTTCTTCATCGTCAAAATTCATTCCTTCTAAAAAATCATTCCAATTGATTGGGTCTTGATATTCATTAGGGTCTGGCGGAATAGCTCCCGGTGGATTGAACAATTCCCATTCGTCCCAATAATAATTACTTTTGTCAAAATTAGCTACCCAATTGATAAACAATTCTCTGAATTCGTCGATTTCTTTACGAATCAATGTAACATAATCGGTATCTTTAAAAGAATCGTGAAATCGCAAACTTCCAACTTGCACATATAAATGCATAGCATGGTCTCTGATGATAGCCGCATTTTGCATTCGAATACTATACATATCTCCACCTTCGGCACCCGCAATTTTAGCACAAATTATCGCAGCATCATCTCGCATCATATATTTTGTAGCATTCAAATACTCATCTTCTTCACTAATGGTATTTAAAAGACTGTTTACCAAATCTAAAATTAATTCAGCTTTTCTATAAATTGGCAAATCAAATAATTTATCTTTTCTACTCATTTTATAATAATTTTACTTACTCAACACCTTATTCACCATATTGTCTTCCTTCAAAATCAATTGGTAATAGGCATTTTCGTTAAATAGTTGGCGTACAAACTCGGCTTGAAGATAGAATAATACTTTTTCTTTCTGAGTATCCAAATTGAAGAGCAAACCGCCTTTTGCCATGTAAGTCTTGAAATCATTAAAATAATTTCCAGAACGTAATTCTTTTTCTAACGCTTCCATCGAAATTTTTTCAAACTTTTTACGGTTTTGATCCAATTGTTCAAACACAAAATAATTCACTAATCCCGATTGCATCAACATTGTTAAACCTTCAGCTCCGTGCGAATCTTCTAACGGAACAAAAATATCTGGCATAATTCCGCCACCGCCATACACGATGCGACCTTTCTTAGTTTTGAATTTTAGACTATCTGCGATTTTGGCCTTATCTTTTTCGTATAATTCTCCACTTTCGAAGCGTTTGTCGAATTCATTGAAATAGTTTTCTCCTTTGTCTTCATAGGGCTTTTGAATTGAACGTCCTGAAGGTGTGTAATATCTAGCAATCGTTAATCGTACTGCCGAACCGTCTCCTAATGGCATTTCGCGTTGTACTAATCCTTTCCCAAAAGAACGTCTTCCATACACCAAACCTCTGTCGTTATCCTGAATAGCTCCTGCTAAAATTTCACTTGCTGAAGCACTATTTTCATTGATTAAAACACTGACTTTCCCCGTTTCAAAAATACCTTTTTCGGTTGCTAGTGTACTTTCGATTTTATCTTTTTTGTTTTTCGTTTTAACGATTAACTCTTTGTTTTTCAGGAATTCATCAGCAATTTTTACAGCAGCATCCAAATAACCTCCGCCGTTATCACGCAAATCGATAATAATGTGTTTAGCACCTTCTTTTTTTAATTGGGTTAAACCCGATAAAAATTCATCATAGGTTTTTTCTGCAAAGCGATTGACTTTAATATAACCAGTAGTCTTGTTTACCATTTGTACAGCATCAACACTTTTGATTGGAATGACATCACGGATAACGTTTACGGCGAATTTCTTTTTTTCAGATTTTCGGTAAACCGTTAGTTTCACATTAGAACCTTGTTCGCCTTTTAAGATGGAAAATAACGAATCGGTTTCTAATTTTTTGTTGTACAATTGTAATTTATCAGCAAAAAGAATTCGGTCGCCCGATTTTAAACCTGCTTTTTCTGAAGGTCCGTTTGCAATTGGTTTTATAACGGCTAAGGAGTCGTTATACATGTAGAAATTGATTCCAATTCCAACAAAATTGCCTCGCATTTCTTGTTCGACCGCTTCTAATTGACTCTTGGGAATATAAACAGAATGTGGATCCAATTTCTCTAAAATTCCGTTGACTGTTAAATCAACAATAGAATCGGTATTTAAACTGTCTACATATTCTTTTTCGATGAAATCGATAAGTTTGTTAAGCTTATTTTTATTGGCGTTTCGGTTTAAAAAAGCCGTTTCTGTAGAAGGATTGAGTTTACTTCCCAATAACAAACCCACCGCAACAGCTACTGCGATTACTATTGGAAAATATACTTTATTCATTTTCATTTAGCTCAAATCTTCGATTAATTCAACCTCAACACCTGCTTTTCTTAAGAAATCAACGCCTGAAGTATCTTTATATTCTTGATGATACACCACTCTTTTAATTCCCGATTGATGAATTAATTTACTACAATCTTTACAAGGTGAAAGGGTAATGTATAATGTTGCTTCTTCACAAGATTGCGTAGAACGTGCTACTTTTAAAATAGCATTCGCTTCGGCATGAAGCACATACCATTTGGTCATATTGTCTTCGTCTTCGCAACAATTTTCAAAACCAGATGGTGTTCCGTTGTACCCATCAGAAATAATCATTTTATCTTTAACAATAATAGCTCCAACTTTTTTTCGTTGGCAATAGGATAAATTTCCCCATTCTTTGGCAATTCGCAAATACGCTTTATCGTATTTTTCTTTTTTTTCTTTCTTCATTATCGGTTCCAAATTTCGCTTTCCAAAATCATTGGCAAAACTACGCCAATTATAAATGCTGACATAACTAAAGCCCAATCTCTTTTTGAAAATCGGAAAAAAGTTTGCACGATATAGGAAATAATTAAAAATACTACAACTACGATTATTTGTGCTGCTTCAATTCCTAATGCGAATTCTAAAAGTGGCAATAATTTATCCGAAGCAGTTCCGGGTAATATGGTTTTAAAGTAATTTGAAAAACCTAATCCGTGAATAATTCCGAAAAACAATGTTACGATTGCTACAAAGGTGATACTTTCATTTTTTGACGATTTCCCAGCGGTAAAAAGATGAAAAACAGCCGTAATTAAAATGGTAATTGGAATTAAAAACTCAACCAAACTGGCTTGAATTTGAACCACTCCGTAAACCGACAATAGTAAAGCTAACGTATGTCCGATGGTAAAAAGCGACACCAAAACAAAAACATTTTTCCAATCTTTAAAAGCATATGGAATTACCAACGCCATTAAAAATAAAACGTGATCATAAGCATTGATATCCAATACATGTTTAAGACCAATATTAAAATACATCCAAAATTCCGACATAATAATTAAGTTTTATTGGGGGAAATTCAAACTTACGATTTATTTTTAAATGATACCAAATTCTGTATCACAAAAGCAAATAAAATTGTTTCAAAAAAATAGTTTTTTTATGTAATTTTGCAAGAATTAAAAATAAACAACATGTCAATTTCAGATTTATTCGATAGCAGTTTTAGAAACAGAAACAAAGGTCATTTTTCAGCAATTGTAAGAGTAGCTTTGTCTGACGGAATTATTGGTCCAGAAGAAAAATATTTTTTAGACAAATTAGCTATCAAATTAGAAATTTCTCAAGCAGAATATGAGGAAATTTTAGAAAATCCATTAAAATACCCTGTAAATCCGCCTTTATTGCATACACATCGTTTAGAACGTTTATATGATTTATCAAGAATGGTATATGCAGATGAACATGTTTTAGGTGAAAAAGAACACGAATTACTTAAAAAATTCGCTTTAGCATTAGGTTTTACAGCAGGAAACGTAGGTTATATTGTAGATAAAGCATTAAAATTAGTAGATATGAACGTAGATTTAGATACCTTCACTTACGAAATGCAACACATGAACAGATAATTCAACCTGTTTTAAAATAAAAAGCACAAATTCTAACGAGTTTGTGCTTTTTTTGTTTAACCTAGCAAACACGCTGTTTTTCATGTGATTACAAAAAAAATAAAATGTTAAATTTTATAAAATTTAAGAAAATAATTACATTTTCATTTTTATAAAAGTTTTTTGTTCATCTTCCTGAAAGAACTACTACGTTAAAATGGGTTAAAGAATAATTTGAAAATTTTCACAGTAACATTTCTTTTGTCTGCTCGACTAATTAAAAAAATAAAATATATGAGAGCTCACGAAATAGATTACCATATTTATGGAGAAGAAATGCAATATGTGGAAATTGAATTAGATCCACAAGAAGTGGTTATTGCGGAAGCAGGAAGTTTCATGATGATGGAAAATGGCATTAAAATGGAAACAATTTTTGGAGATGGAAGTCAAGACCAACAACAAGGAATTTTTGGAAAATTATTATCGGCTGGCAAACGCGTTTTAACAGGCGAAAGTTTGTTCATGACAGCTTATCAAAATCAAGATTTTGGAAAACGAAAAGTATCTTTCGCTTCTCCTTATCCGGGGAAAATTGTACCAATTGATTTGCAACAATTTGGTAAATTTATTTGTCAAAAAGATTCGTTTTTATGTGCTGCAAAAGGAGTTTCGGTTGGAATTGAATTCACAAAAAAAATTGGCACAGGTTTATTTGGTGGAGAAGGTTTTATCATGCAAAAAATTGAAGGTGATGGAATGGCCTTCGTACATTCAGGAGGAACATTAGCTAAAAAAGAATTACAACCAGGAGAATTACTTCGTGTTGACACAGGTTGCTTAGTTGGCTTTACAAAAGAGGTTGATTATGATATAGAATTTGTTGGAGGAATAAAAAATACGGTTTTTGGTGGCGAAGGGGTTTTCTTTGCAACACTTCGCGGACCTGGAACGGTTTATATACAATCCTTGCCCTTTAGTAGATTAGCAGGAAGAATTTACACAAGCGCACCTCAAAATGGAGGAAGTAGAGAAGAAGGAAGTCTTTTAGGAGGTTTAGGCAGGATGCTAGATGGTGATAACCGTTTTTAAAACAAAAAGAGCTAAAAAGCTCTTTTTATTATTCATTATCGCTTGCAAACCATTCTGCAAAAGAAGACTCAGTTTCTTGTAAACGCAGTGAATGTAATTTTATGTTTTCAGGCAATAAATTTTTAATTTTATTTGAGAAATCAATTACCATATTTTCACTAGTAGGCTGATATTCAACTAAAATAACATGATGCCCTCTTGATTTTAATTCATGAGCTAATTCGATATGGGGTGTATTTTTATTAAAAACTGTAGCATGATCAAAAACATCTACAATTTGTTCTTTTACAATTTTTTTTAAATCACCAAAATCAATAACCATTCCATATTTTACATTAGAATTATCTTTTATGGGCTTACCAATAACAGTTACGGATAATTTATAACTATGTCCGTGAACATTTTTACATTTTCCATCATATCCATAGAGTGCATGTCCGGTTTCAAAATTAAATTGTTTGGTAATTCTTATGTTCGACATAATTTATTATTTTAAATTTTGTTCTTTCTTTTTTGCTCTGCTGTATAGTATGTAGGCAATTCCTACTAACACAACAAAAGGGATAAATGACCCTATCAAAACACCTATTTGATATTGACCATCGGGTGCTTCTTTCAACTTTTGTTGGACACTAACTTGTTGAAGAAAAAGGATTAAATGTATCATTTTTTAAATTTTTCTAATGCATTTTTTGTGTAATCAGACAAAACCAATCTGCCTGAAATTGCGGCTCTTTCGTATAATAAATTGTCCCAATGATCTGTTCCTTCCCATAAAATTCTCTTTAATTCACATAAAGCTTCTTTATTGTATTGTGCAAGTTCATTCGTGTAATTTTCTAATCGTTCATCTAAATCTTCAATTGTTTCAAAGATTTCTGTATATAATCCTTTTTCCTTTGCCCAACTTGCTGATTTCCAAAATTTAGGCGCTAAAGCCATTTCGGCTAATGCAGTTTTACCTATTTTTCTACTAACCGCTGGTTCTATAACAAAAGGTCCTATTCCGATAGCTATTTCTGATAATTTAATATCACTTTTTTGAGTGGCAAAAGTATAATCACATGCTGAAGCTAACCCAACTCCACCGCCAACAGCTTTTCCGTGAATTCTTCCAATTATTAATTTAGAACATTTTCGCATAGCATTAATCACATTGGCAAAGCCAGAGAAAAAATGACTCCCCTCTTCATAATTGGAAATCGCAATTAATTCATCGAAAGAAGCACCGGCACAAAAAGCCCCATTTCCTTCACTTTGAAGTATAATAATGGTAACCGCTTCATTTTGACTTAAAGATTGCAATTCATCCGTTAATTCTTGAAGTAATGAACTTGGAAAAGAATTACTCGCTACATGAGAAAACGTAACTTTTGCAATGTTTTTTTCGATTTCTGTTTTAATTGAACCTAATTCCATTATTACCTTTTTAGACTGAAATGTGATTTAAATTCTTTCTTTATATTATTTTCTAAATATTCTACCTTAAACCAATAATCTGTAGATGGCAATACATTTCCATTATAAGTTCCATCCCATCCATCTCCATATGGACTAATTTGTTTTAATAATTTGCCATATCTATCGTAAATATAGATTATCCCTTCATATGATTCTGGCAAATAAATATTCCATTTATCATTATAACCATCATTATTAGGTGTAAAATAATTGTTATAATTTATAGTTTGAATAACATTTGTAACCAAAAGTCCACACCCCTGAATATCTCTTACGTATATTGAGTAAGATCCATTAGGTAGATCTGTAAAAACAGGACTAGATTGCCAATCAATGGCATCCAAACTATACTCATATTGTCCAAAACCTCCAACTGCAGTTACTTCAATTGTAGCCAATCCTGTTGAGAATGCCGGAGTTAATAAAGTAGCAAAAACAGACTGAGGTTCAGAAGAAAAGGTAGCTGTAATAGTATCAGTTTCTGAACAAGTAGTTGTATTGTTAGTAACAACAACTGAATAAGTTCCTGCTGCAGTGATATCAAACAAAGGAGAATCTCCATTTGGATTTGCTGGAGTCCAAACATAAGAATAATTTCCGGGAACTGTTGGTGTTGCATCAACAATTTGAGAGCCAATACCTGTTATTGGGTCTAAACAAAGAGTAAAATTCACGCCTAAATCAATAATAGGTAACGGGTTAACTATTAATTTTAAATAAGGTCCCAATCCAACACAATCATTATTTAAATTACTATCAATTCTTACCCAAAGAGTTTGATTAAACGCCGAAATATTTCTATAATTCGTTATGTTTGGTATTGCATTTATCTCTTGTAAAGCATCATTTTCTGTTTCATAATAAGTAACCGTGTAAGATTGCCCTGACGGAAATGGTTGAGTAATTAAATTATCAATAGCACTAAGATTAAAGTAATCGTATCCATCCGCATTGGGATCTGAAGCATCTATATAATCATCACATTCCTCTAATAAATAAGGATTTGCTAAGTTTATTACAGTAGTTGACACAATTAAATTAACCTCACTAGTTCTATAACAACCGTTTTCATTTACAATTCTTGCCCATACTCTTCCGTTATTTGCAGAAATATAATCAGTTGGGTTAGCTATTGGAGCAGTTCCACTTATTGCATTTGGTAAACTGGTATGATATGTAAACACTAAATTTGGTTGAGAAGAAATTTCATTATTTGCTTCATTTAAATTAAAAGAAGTGATGGCATCTGTATCGGTGTCACATTGCTTTAAAATAATTGGTGAAGCAATAATAGGCAAAGAAGTTACTATTAAGTTAAAAGAAGAGGTTACGAAACAATTTGTTGTTGCATTCGTTAATCGAACATATATTATTCTGTTACTAGTATTAATAGTTGTTATAGCATTTATTCCAAGTAACGCTTCAGACTCTAATTCATGATAAGTAACATTAATTCCTGTTTGACTATTGAGTATTTCATCTGTTTTAGATAAAAGATTGAAAGTAACAATACCATTGGTGTCATCGCCATCTATATCATCGTCACATTTTTTAAAATCTGATATTGGTACTAATAAAGGTAATGCATTATTAGTCACAGAAATTGTAGCTGAAACCCCGCTACAAACACCTGAATTGGGTATTGTATATACATAATTTCCACTTAAATCTACAGCAGGATCAAAAACACTGGTTCCAGATGCCAATGCTGGTGCCCATATACCATTAGGAGTAACATTTGTTCCTAATAAAGGGAATAAGTCAAAACTTGCATCAGATTTACAAACATTAATAGAATTATTATTTCCAGCATTATTAGCTTGCTGTATAGTAACATTAACAGAGACGTCAACAGGAATAGGTGAAGAATTACAATCTTTAGTAAAGCTGTATATGTATTCCCCTTCAACGTTTATTGCTGGGTCGAAAAGGTTGTTATTTAAAGGTGTACCGCCCGAAGGAACTGTCCAAGTACCATTCTCTCCAGGATTCCCAATAATGGCATCAAATAAATTTATGGTTTGATTGGAACAAATTGTAACGGTTGTTGGTTGGGGATTACTACCAAATCCAGAATAATAACCTGCATATCCTGCAGTATCGTCTAAATACCCAAACACTCCAGCAGCTAAAGGGCCTGTTGATACAATATTAGCATCACCAAAAACATTCCTCACTCTATATGTAACCCAATCTGAGTTCCCTAATACGTTTTGTGCATTTGACAAAGGAATTGGAACGCCATTTACAGTTAAGTTAGAACTTGCATAAGTCAAAATCATCAAATCTGCTGTGTAACTAACACCTCCAATTCTATTAACTGCAGGAATGATAACTGAATTTTGAAAAAAACAACTTAATGGAGGGATAAAGTTTAATCCTGAAGTAGCGGTATCAAAACCACCTCCAATAGGCTGATAAGCAAAAACAGGTTTACTACTTCTAACATATAAATTACTGTTGTTTATACCTTGATAGTAAGAGTTTGGGATAAATATATATTGTCCTGCATTTAAGACAGCAATGGGAGTAGATATGTTATTTACATAAACTTCTGTGTTGTCTTCGTGAGCTATTATGAGTGGCTTCTCCATATCAGGAGTTCCATTACCTTCAATAAAAATATATTCCGTTCCTATTTGTGATGATGAAACTATTTGATCGATTGCAAAATCTCCTCTTCCATTTTGAACACCTCCTAATGCATTCCCTGAATTTACAACTATGTCTTTGGTTGATGATATCAATGCTCCTATAGCTCCTTGAATATTATCTGGATTATTACTATATCCTGAAAAAATAATACTTTCTCCTGCATTTAATAAAAAAGATTGATTGGTTAGTGTCGTAACACCTGAACTTGTTGCAAAAGTAACATTATTATTATACCCTGTTAAACTAACGTTTGTACCATCTTCGGTTGCCATTAGACTCGTGACGAATGATTTTCTATTATCGATTAAATCATTAATCATATATCCAACTCTAAAGCTCTTCCCTTTGCCTGATATACCTTTAGAAATTAATGTTTCAGCATGACTTGTATGTCTCATTCTAAAACTAACATAAAAATCTTTACTACCCTCAAGTATTAATCCTTTGTCAAATAAAACCGTATTTACCCTACTGATATCTACAAACATTTTAGTATTACCCCCATTACCAATCAATACAGATACTGGATTTGTAGCCGATATTGTAAATGGAGAACCTGTAATAGGCGTTCCCAAACCATCTGTAATTGTTACTTCAAAAGGAGTAGTTTCAGGAGTGGAAAGATAAATATAATGATCTTGAATCGCAGTAATATCTCTAGAATGTAATGGAGGAATCCAATGTTTATTGCTAAGTTGAGAAAAACCTATTTGAGATAAAATGAGTATTGTGAGAAAAAATATCTTTTTTAGCATAGCAAAATTGGATGTAATAATAATTTGTAAATTTAAGAATTAATCCTAAATAATTAAAAAAATGCACGTAATTGTACGTTTCCAGTATGAATGGTTTTGCTCGTTTCGCTATTTCTTCCTTGATAATTGATATTAACATCTAAATATTGGGTCAAATTTTTTTGTAAAAGTAAGCGCCAAGTTTGATTTTTTCCTGGTTGTAAACCTTCTAACATTTGAAAACCAACCGCTGATAATGCATTTCCATCATACGAATTGTTATACATCGAAAACTCGCCATTCATGCTGAATCCTTTTTCGCTATTGAAGGTAAATGAAGTTCCTAATCGAGTTTGTTTTAAGATTTCAAATGATCCTATTTGATTTTCTTTTTGTTGAAATTCATAAAAAACATCCCAGCTCGCATTCTTTGAGAATAAATACCCAATTTTTGGTTGTACTTGGAAACTTTTAATTTCAAAATTTCTATTTGGATAATTATCTGAAATTGATTTCGTTGAAGTGGTGCTTCCCGAAAAATTAAACAACCAACTTTTCTTAACCAAATGTTGGTATTGCAATTGATGCGCTTGATTTTTAGCTGCTACACTTCCCACAGAAAGCAAATTTTGACTTTCATTAATCAAAAAAGAATAAGTGGTGGAATGGTATTGCTTCCCGCGATTAAAAAACAAACTATTTCTAAAATTCGTGTTCAAACCAATCATCTCATCATCATTCTTTGAAAACGGATTCAAGTCGAAATTAGAACCATCTCTTCGAATTTTTCGTTCTATTAAAAAAGATGTCTGATTGTAAAAGTAAGAAGCAAATTTCTTCAAACCTTTCTCATTTTGCCATTGATTAAAATTTAAATTTAATGCTTGAGAAAATTTATTTTGATGGGTTCTAACAAAAACTTGATTCGGTAAAAACACCCGAACATAAATTGCTAAATCAGAATATGGCGCTATTTCAAACTCTTGTAATTCTTGAATTCCATTGCCATTGTAGTCGTTCCACATATAAACCCCTTGACCAGGTTCTACCTGCAAATAGGTAAATTCTTGTTGGGCAATCGTTCCTGAACTGGTTTCATAAGCTGTAGTAGTTTGAAGTATTTGCCCAAAATAACGATCAGAATACAAAATTCGGGAATTCAACGATGGTTCGTTTTCTTTGTTACTATCTTTATATTTCAAATCACGATAATTCAAAAACACACTCAAATTGCTTTTTTCGGTTTTTATTAATTGTGATTTCAAGTAATACGAATTCGAATGATTTACACGTTCAATTCGGTTGTTTTGCAAACTATCATTCTGACGTTGTAAAAATCCCAATTCCACATAAACTTTTGTTGAATCACCTCTTCCTGCAAAAGCGCCATATTCTAAAAAGCGTTGGCTCAAGGCCGAAAAAGCATTTGTTGCTTTTAATTTTTCTGAATTATCTTCTAAATTTATTGTAGCACCTACCCAATTTTTACCCAATCTGTATGACGAACGATTTTGACTTCTAGAGAAGGAAGAATTGGCAATTTCAGAATCACTTTTCATGGCACTTGAATTACTCCAAATCATCCAATTTTTTGTAGTATATCTTCCCGAAATCGTATGTTTATTTCCTGAAAAAGTATTGCCAATAGTTAAATTTTCAAACTGATAAAACGCTTTTCCTTTGTTATTGAAATTAAAATCCAATCCCGAAGTCAAAAAACTTTGATTGCCACTTAAAGGCGAAGTAATATTCCAATCACGATTAAATTCGATGTTGTACAAACGTTCAATAGTTTTAAAATTTTCTTGCACCAATTGAAAATTTGCAAAGGCATCTATTTTGGTTTTTCCATCAAAAACACGTTGCTTTCCATTGAATTTCCCAGCAAATCCTTTGTTGTTGTCGTCATCTAAATTGGAATACAAATTTTGGTCGCTGTTGCTCAAGGCTACTTCAAAATCTAAAAGTGTTTTCTCGCTCGGATTGTATTTTCCTAAAACCGTTGCCATTTGAATTTTTGTTGGAGCAATCAAACGGATTATCGGTTCGTAATTTCCTTGCGGAATTCCAGCTATTGGGACTACATATTCATAAATTTTCCCAACAGCTTGATTGTTCGCTAAAATGTAATTCCCTTGATTGTTTCCTACCAATGAAAATCGCACATTATACAATTCGTCAATAGGATTATTCGAATATTCAAAAACTTCAACACCACCAATTAATACTTTTCGATACAAAATTTTATTTTCGGAATACGTGTCTAAATAAGCAGAAGGTCCATTCATTTGCGAAATATCATCACCCGCGTTTTGCAAAATATCTATTTGCTCCGAAGATAAATTTTGTTGCAATGGTTGATTTTTTACATCACTTTCCGAATACACATAACCACCAATTTGCCAATTTTCTCGCTCATGCGAAATGCCACCATACGTAATAAATCGAGTAAAATTTCTATCGGTATATTGATATTCCACGTTGATTCGCATTTCAGAAGTAATCGGAAATAACGAAGTGAAAATGATTTCTCCGGCATTGTAATCAATGATATAATCATTGTTTTCGCCACGCGTTTTTAAAATTCCATTCACATAGACGCGTTCCGAACCTGAAATAACCAAAACATACAATTCGTTATTATTTCCGCGCAATTTATACGGCCCTTGGTTGCCTTCTTGACCTGTAAAAGTACTTCGTGCATATTGTCCACGAACCAAAGCGCCAGAAGCAACGACTTCGGTTTTTTTATCAGGTGTTCCAAAGGTAAATCGAGTGGCTAAACCTTGCACTTTTTTGTTGAAATTAAGGAAAGCTGATTTTCGATTTTCCAGAAATAAATCACCGGCTCGAATGTTCCATTTATCCGAAAATAATTCGATGAAAATTTGGTCAAATTCATCTAGTTTTTGCGAATAACCGCCTTCTTGCAACGGAATATTACTATCTTGAATAGAAGCACGCAGACTGACTTTATCCGAAATTTTTCCTGTGATTTGTAAATCTAAATTCGAATTTACTACCGTGTTTTGATTGTTTCCAATGGTTACGCCACGTGTTATACTTCCCGAAGTATTCAATCCGTCGAAAGGTTTGAATTTGGTGTTTTTGTCTTTTTTGAAAACAACTAATTTTCCTGCTTCGTTGGAAACCACTTTGTCGTCATCGTAAATGGAATAGGTTTTGGTTAAAAACTCAGGGAATTTAGAATAGCTAACTACTAACGAATCAGAAGTGTTGATTTCTTTGATGAAAATTACCGTTCCTTTTTGAAAATTTACCTTGTAAAAACTGGTGTCAATGACTTTTCCATTCTTATCTTTAATTTCAAAAAAGGAATTATTTAAGCTGAATTTTTCTATTGAAATCGTATCTTTTGAAAATGCAATTTTTTTAGTTGGGAACGATTGTAACGTTTCCTGAGCAAAACCGCCCAAAAAAAATAATACAAATCCCACTAAAAAAACAATTTTTTGCATAAATACTATAACTCCGAATCTTCAAAAGTAGTATTTATTGTTGGAAAAAAGGAATGATTTTGTTTGAACCGCAGATTCGCAGATTTTTTTAAATAGCAATCTGCGAATCTGCGGTAAATTATTTTAACTATTTGTTTTCGTAGATAGAAATTATCTCGTTACAAATATAATAACTAAAAGCTTTGTCTTTGTTTGTAAAAGGTTTAAAATTAGATTTACTATTTCTATTATTTAAATGACAAACATTGTAAAAAAAGAA
>CAZCIV010000026.1:0-15041 GCA_964498595.1 uncultured Flavobacterium sp. | reverse complement strand
CTAATAATGGAGGTTGATATGCCATGCCTGGCACTTTTATAGCTGCATTTGGATCTAAATTGTGTCCGTATTCATAATTCCATCTGTAAAAATCTATAGCAGAAAGTATTATAAAAAGCACATAAGTAATTAAAAATCCGAAAATTATTTTTCTTTTATTGATAAAAATTAAAACAAAAGCAATTACGCCAAAAGCTCCAAAGATATAAGGTAAAATTTTAAATTCAAAAAAATTCTCCGTATGCAAAGTTGCCATACCGATGTAGTGGTTTAATCCATTTATAATATCAACATCACCCCCTATTTTATTAGCATGCAATTGTAACACTAATCCTTCTGGATATTGTGGTGCATCTAATTCGATTCTCCATAAGGGTACAAATAGCGAACCAATGAAAAGCAATCCTACGATTGCAAGCATTGCTTTTGAAAGTACTGATAAATTTGTTGTTTTCATTTTAAGATTTATTTAAAAAATAAGGGAGCATTTTTAAGTTGCTCCCTCTTTTTGTTTTTATAATTATTTTGAAGAAGCTGGTAAATTAGTACCTAAACTATAAGAAATTGGTACATTACTTCCTGCTGGAGATACTCTAATGTAACCAGACATTTCTTGGTGTAATGCACTACAGAAATCTGTACAATAAAATGGCACAATTCCCACTTTATTTGCTTTCCAATATAAAGTTGCAGTTTCACCTGGCATAATTAATAATTCTGCTGTTGGTGCTCTTCTAATAGAGAATCCGTGAGGTACATCCCAATCTTGTTCAAGATTTGTAATGTGAAAATACACTTCATCCCCAACTTTAATTCCTTCAATATTATCTGGTGAAAAATGTGAACGTACCATAGTCATGTAAACATGTACTTTGTTCCCTTCTCTTACCACTTTTGTTTCTTTTTCACCTTTAGCTACTCTTGGGTGATTATTTTTCTTAATATCGTAAATTTTTAATTGTCCGTTATTTCGAATCAAATCAGCAGGAGCCGCTTGTGCATAGTGTGGTTCTCCAATAGTTGGGAAATCTAATAATAGCTTCATTTTATCTCCGCTAATATCATACAATTGAGCCGATTGTGTTAACTCAGGACCTGTAGGCAAATAACGGTCTTTAGTAATTTTGTTATACGCCACCAAGTATTTACCAAATGGTTTTTTACTATCTCCACCTGGAATCATTAAGTGACCAACAGAATAATAAGTAGGAACTCTATCTAAAACTTTTAATGTTTTGATATCCCATTTCACTACTTCAGAAGATACGAAGAATGTGGTATAGGCATTTCCTTTTCCATCAAACTCAGTATGTAAAGGTCCTAATCCTGGTTTTTGAACTTCTCCATGAAGAACAGAGTTGTATTTTAAAACTGGAATTCCTTCATAATCACCTTCATAATCTTTTTTACCAATAGCTTTTACCATTTTATCAAAGCTAAATACTGGAATTAATGCTGCTAATTTACCAGAACCCACTATGTATTCACCTGTTGGGTCAACATCACAACCATGAGGTGATTTCGGACATGGCATTAAATAACAAATATCTTTCATTGCCATAGCGTCTAAAACTAAAACTTCATCTTTAATTACTGAAGTTCCTGTATGCGTTTCGTCATTCCATGTGTTATGAGCATATTTTGTTTTTTCAATTTTACCTTTACCAGCTTTGATATATTCTTCAGCTTTTTTCCAATTGACAGCCATGATAAAATCTTTATCATTTTGAGAAGCATTTACTTCTAAAAGAGTATTTGCTTGTTCAGAATTGTAGCAAGTGAAGAAAAACCATCCATGAGATTTTCCTTTACCAGCATGTGAAAGGTCAAAATTTACACCTGGTAAACGTAATTGGAAAGATAAATCCATTTTACCAGATTCTTTATCTACTTTAATAAAACTGATGTGAGCTTTAAAATTTTCTTTATACGTATTAATTGGCACATCTCCTTTATCGTAATCTCCAGGTACACCAAAACGTGTTCCAGCAACTACATATTCTGTATTTTCAGTAATAAAAGGTGAAGAGTGGTTACCAGCAGAGTTTGGTAACTCAATAATTTCTGAAGTTTTAAAACGTTTTAAATCAACTCTTGCGATACGTGGTGTATTGTTTGCATTAGCAAATATCCATCTACCATCAACTTCTCCGTTAGTTTGAGATAACTCTAAGTGATGTTGATCATCCCAAGGAATAAAACCTTCTGATGTGTTTAACATTGGTTTTGTTTCTTCACTAAAACCCCATCCACTTTCAGGATCTACCGAGAAGATAGGAACAACTTTCATCATTCTACCGCTTGGAAGTCCATAAACACTCATTTGACCACTAAAACCACCAGATACGAAATTATAAAATTCATCGTATTTACCTGGAGCTACATAAACACGTTGAGCAGCATCACCACTCACGGCATCCCCTGAATTTTTTGGTTTACACGAAGTAACCAAAGCACTTCCTAATGCAATTACTAAAATTGCTTGTACAAATTTATTTTTCATGATATATGTAATTAAATTAAGGTATCGTATTACTTTCACTTAACACAATACCCTTTTACGTTTATTTCACACCGTCATTTTTACGCATGTACTCTAGAATTCCTCTAGCTTCTTCATCTGAAATACCTTGATTAGGCATACGAACCAAACAAATTTCCAATTGCGCTTGTACTTCTGGGTCTTTGTCAATCATTGGATCAGGATTAGTTATAAAGTTCATAATCCACTGTGGGGTTCTTCTTTCCGTTACGCCTTTCCATCCTGGACCTACTAGTTTCTCATCTGTCATTTTATGACACGATGCACATTTTACACCTGATACTTCTTCCCCTTTAGCAGCCATAGCTTGATCTAAAGTAGCTCCTAATTCAACGGTATCGTATTTTCCTTCACCACGTTTTGGATCATACGATGCAGGATCTGCAGCTGCTTCTGTTGTTGCTTCTTCACCACCGCCAGGTTGGTAATTATCCTCAGCAGATGCTTCTTTTTTACCACATGCTATAGCTAAAGCAAGAGATAAAACAAGTAAAATTGATTTGTTCATGATATTTTAATATTAAAATTATTACTACAAATTTCTGAAATTGAACGCTTTAAAAGTATGATTACAATCATAAAAAAGGATATTTTTATCTTTATTATTAACAATTGTTGAACAAAAAAAGGCTGTTTCAAAAAATGAAAACAGCCTTTTGCAAAAACCTACTTATAAAAATTAAATAACCCTCATTATTAAGTAATTATCTTTTAGACAGAAATTGTATTAAATTCTAATTTGTTTAATTGTAATTCCAATTGTAAAATATCGTTTTGAATTTTGGAATTCTTTTCTTGGAAAATCGATTTATAATAGTAGATTCCATTTAAAAGATTAGCTTTAAATGTCTCCCATTTTTTGATTTGCTGTGGTGTAATTTCGAAAGCTTCATTTATTTGGTTTGATAAATACGAAACATATAAACCTAATTCTTTCACAAACATATTAGGTCTAACGGTATGATTTTCGATTTCTTTCTTGCCGTAAATGTGCTGAATCATCTCTTTCAATGAAAATTCTCTAGAAAAATAAGCCATATTTGGACCAGGACAAACCACAACACCTTGCGCTTGACCTTTGATTGGAATTCCTAATTCGATATGACTTGCATTTGCTAATCCCACACACAAACATGATTTTTCTGTGATTGAATTGTATTCTTTCGTGTAATTTTCGAACGAAATGCTATTGCGTTTTACTTCTAACTCTTCCAATTTCTTGTCTTGATGTTTTTTAGATGCCGTACAAGTGCCTTCTTTTTTGTATTCTTTGTTTAATGCTAAATATTTTTTCGGGCACGAACTTCCTGCTTTTCCTGAAGCGATACGTTGGCTTTTAAAGAAGTCATTTGTCATTCCTTTAATTGTATTGAAAGGAACTCCAAGCGGTGAAATATTACTTAAGTACAAATCTTTTTCTTTGGCATCAGCTAATAATTTCCTAGTTTCTGCATCAACTGAAGTAGCTTCTGAAACTAGTAAGAATGGTGAACCCCAACCCACAGCATCTACTTGATAATGATCTAATAAAAACTGATGTTCTTCCGCCGTTCCAACGCCACCTTGAACTGTGATTTTCAAAACAGGAGGTTCGCTTGGAACTATTTTATTTTTTGATGCTAAAGCATTTGTAAATAGCGAATATGCAGATTGAATTAATTCGTCTTTCTTATTTTTGAATTCTTCTAAAATTGGACCTAATAAAAAACCATCGGTTGCGAATGCGTGTCCGCCACAATTTAAACCTGATTCGATTCGATATTCAGAAACCCAAAGTCCTTTTTTAGCTAGAAAATTTCCTTGAATCATCGCCGAACGAAAATCGCTTACTTTCAAAATAATTTTCTTTTGAAATTGTCCGTTTGCGTTGGGATAAAAAGCATCGAAAGTTTCCATGTAACTGTACAATCTTGGATTCATTCCGGCAGAAAAAACTACGGATGAATTTGTGGTACTGTTTACAAAACCTCTTAAAGCTGCATGTGCATCGTTATAAATTACAGGCAATTGATCGTCATCACTAAAATTATCTTTATCAATTTTTGTCATGATATTTACATCGATGCTTCCTGGTGTAAAATGATGGTCGAGAATCGTTTTCAATTCCATCATATTGTTTTTTCCAGAATCTATTAAATGTTCTAATTTAGTTTTCAATTCAGAAGTTGTTGGTAAAATGGCGATAAAATCTTCTAATTGCGTTCTTTTTTCAATCAATTCTGATTTGAAACTTTCGAACTTTTGAGTGACAACTGTATCGAGTAAATTCAAATAATTGGTTATTCTTTTGGCTCTAAAATCTTCAACTTTTTGCGAGATTTCTTCATACGGTTGCTTGAATTTTTCGGCATAAAAAGCGGTCATTTTTTCAATTAAATCGTCATCCATAATCGAAATTACAGAATCAATTCCGTATTGCGCCACTCGCACTGGACTATCAATAGTGAACGCCAATCCCATAACAGGAATGTGAAAAGTGTGTACGTTTTTTTGTAAAGTCATATTGTTTTCTTGGTTAATTTTTGCATTCCATTTATCTCTTAACAAAATAAATAGTGACAAATAAAATACAATCCTTCAGATTAATATATGATTATTATCATGCTTTGAAAATTGGAAGAATTTAAAGTAAAATCACTAAAATAATTCCCATTAAACCACCAAAACCTAATATCAAATATTTCCAAAAAGCATGTGCTTTTTTTAATTCCATAAACTGAAAAGCTACCAACCAAAACTTAATTAAAGCCAAAGTCACAACCGTTGTTGCCATAATTTCTGCACTTACATTTAATGCTAAAAAAGCAGCAATTATAGTCAGTGCCAACAACAAAATAAACGTAGAAGAAATAGTGTCTTTCATGATCTTACATTTAAAAAAGTAAATAAAGTACTGGGAATAAAAGCAACCAAATTAAATCGCACATGTGCCAAAAACTGGCACTAGCTTCAATGTCTTCAAAGGATGCTTTGGTTTGTTTTTTCTTGATGGAAAATGTAATTACTAATAAAATTACTAATCCCACCAAAACATGTATAAAATGAAAACCCGTTAATAACCAATAAAATCTAAAAAACGAATTGTAATCCATGTGCAATCCTGCTTCTAATTTTTCGTAATATTCGAATGATTTTAAAACTAAAAATCCAAAACCTCCAAGCATTGCACAATTGAAATAAAACAACGTCTTTTTGATGTTAACGGCTTTAAAAAAATGGATTCCTTTGGCTACAAAAAAGCCACTGGTTAACAACAAAATCGTGTTTATAGTTCCAATTGTTTTATTCAGTTTTAAACTACTGCTGTGAAACAATTCACGTTCTTCCGAACCGTAATAGGCTAATGCTAAAATCGCCATTCCGAAAGTGATGAGTTCCAAATAAATAATAATCCAAATTAAAATGCCTCCTGGCGGATAATATATTGATTTTGTATTGTTCATGATTGTAATAATTCAACTTTACCTGTGTGTAAATCGTAAAATGTTCCTACTATTTTTATTTTTTTCTGATGGACCAAATCTCTAATAATTTTGCTCGAAGAGAGAATGTGATCTATGGTGGAAAGAACGTTCAACCGACCTGTTTCATCTGATAAATGTTCGGGTAATGGATACGTTCTGTGATTACTAAATGCCACTTTGATTTGATTGGTTAATTGTGTTAAATGTCCTAAATTCACATTATCAATTGCACCTTGAACCGCACCACAATTGGAATGTCCTAAAACTACCAATAATTTGGTTCCTTTTACTTGAACAGCATATTCCATACTTCCTAAAATGTTTGGATCTTCGATATTTCCTGCTACCCGAGCAACAAATAAATTTCCAATTCCTTGGTCAAAAACAATTTCTGGCGGCACACGAGAATCGATACAAGACAACACAAAAGTGTGCGGATGTTGGTCTTTTTCAGAATAGTGAGCTTCATCAATAAAATCATGATGCATCGGTACATTATTAACGTAGCGCTTGTTTCCTTCTATCAATTCTTTTAAAGCTTCATTAGCTGTTTTTGGAACATGATGGTGCTCGACAGTTTCACAAGAAAAAATAAAAATGATAAAAATGCTGAATAAAATCGTACCTATAATTCTCATAACTCTTCAAATTAATTATTCCATTCCAATAATCGTTTTTCGCCATTAATTTGTTTGATACCGGTAATATCTTGCGACATTTCGATTACGCCTTTATATCTTTTTTGAGCATCACGAACTGCGAAATAGCGAATGTAAATCAGGCGTTCTTTGTAATTAATCCAGAAAGAAGCTTCGTTTTGTTCGCCTTTTCTAAACGCTTCTAAAATTTGCAAAACGGTATCCACACTTTTCGGTGGATGACAAAAACGAACTTCTCTACCAATAATTCCAGCACTTCTAGGAAAAACACGTTCTTCTCCTCGATTATAGAAAATTACTTTATCGTTTTCATCTACATAAGTCAAATCGATGGGTAACGTTTTGAAAAGTAAGTTTACTTGTTCAATTGTCATGAAACCTTCATCATAATGCGCTGCATTTTCGTTGAAAACCACATCGGTTCTGCGTTCTGTATCTTGAGAAGGATGAATGTATTCGGATTCTTTTGGAAATTTTGGTGGCGCTTCTGACAACATCCAACCTATTTCGTCTTCTCCTTTTCGCATTTTAATCCAATCTTCATCAGATAGCATTTCTAAAGCATTTGGGAACAATACGCTTTCCTCTACTTCTAGTAATCGATATAAATTTTGAGAGATTAAATTGGTATTGTGCTTGGCTGAAGTAAAATCTTGGTCTTCTAAATTTTTTCTAACAATGCGAAACATTTCTCTAATCGTATCGTGAAACGACCACATATTGCGAGAAGGTCCTGTCCAACCTTTTTGTTCTAAAAACGGGAATAATTGATTTTCTTTCCGTTCAAAACGTCGTTCAACCGTTGCTAAATGATTAAAAACATTGTAAAATTTTTGAAATTCTTCTTTTGGATTGATGGCATTTAATTCTTCCAATAACTGATGAATCAAATCGGTTTCTACGAAATAAGTATGAATGGGATGTCCTTCAATCACGTTTGTATGTGTTTCTGATGTTTCCATTTTATTGATGTTTGATTTTCTCATAAAGTTTTACCAATGATTTTAGTAAAGCTTCAGGAGACGTTAATATTTGATAATGATTTTGACCAAACATTTGCGGTAAATAATATTTGGCTTGCGCTTCAATGGCTAAGGCATACGAATTGATTTTTCGTTCATTCAATTCTCGCAATGCTTGTTTGATGTCTTGAATGCCGTGTTGTCCTTCGTATTTATCGTAATCGTTTGGTTTTCCATCGGAAAGCACGATAATCCATTTGTTTTTGGCATCCAATTGATCCATTCTTGCGCCAGCATGACGTAAAGCGGGACCAATTCGGGTGTAGCCATTAGGTTCGACGGCTCCGATTTTATGTTTGGCTTTGTTCCAACTTTCGTTGAAATCTTTCAAAGTGAGATAAGTCGTGAAATTTCTAGTTTTGGAATAAAATCCGTCAATCGCAAAATCGATGTCGAACTCATGAAGAATTTCGCCAAATAAAATAGAAACTTCTTTCTCTACATCAATCACACGATTTCCTGCGGCATAACCATCGCTTGAAAGACTAATGTCTAACAAAACTAAAATCGCAAGGTCTTTGTTTTTCTTTCTTTGAGATAAATAAATGCGTTCGTCTGGCGATTTTCCAGAATGAATGTCGGTATATAAATCGGTTAACGCGTCTAAATCGAAAGCGTCACCTTGTAATTGTCTTCGTTGTTGTTGCATTTTATTATTTACGCTGGTAAGCATTTTTCGTAAACCATTTAAAGTGGTTTTGTACTTCGCCATCGTATTTTTATAATAAGTCGCGTGAGTTTTGAGTTGGGTTTTTGGATACACTTTACAGAAATTAGTCAAGTAATTTCGTTTTTTAAAATCCCACTCGTCATATTTTAGATGAAAGCCTTTTTCATCTACCTCAGCACTTTCGGCAATGGAAGTATTCTCAACAAAATCGGCTTGATATACAGAATGTACCATATCATCCACACGAACCGTAAACTTCATGTTCATTTCTTCCAAGGCTTCTTGATGGTCTTTTAAATCGTCTTTTCCATCAAAATCACGCCAATTTCCGTTGAATTCTTCTGCGGTTTCAATTTTTTCGAAACTGTGCATTAAGACATAATCTTCTTGTTGTTTTTTGTCGATAGTAAGCGATTCAATTTCTTCAACTGCTTTTGCATGAAGCGTGGTTTCGGCTACGACATTGTTTTTTATTTTCTTCGTATTGTCATCGAAGTTTTTCAATACATTTTCATCTTCCACTTCAGAAGTATTTTTCATCCATTTCCCATACAACCAAGAATAATCAATGGATTGATCTTTTTTATTAACGGGTAATTTTGGCACCGCATCATAATAAAACTCTTGCATGGATGGATATTTTTCAAACATTTCACCAATGACTAATGGAGCTGTTTCAAAGGCTTTTTCCAAAGAAAGTTCCGGTGAATTATCTTGGTTATCCCAATTCAAATTCAGTTGTTTCTGAATACTCAAATACACTGTTCTGAAAAAATAGAATTTCAGGTTTTCCTCTTTTGTTGGGAACAGCGAACAGTTTATTGGAAGAAAGAAGTTTTTGTTTTTGTAACCGCCTTCGCGTTCGGCTGGGAAAATTTCGATTGGAGCACCACAAATCGCTCTTGCAAAAAGAGTCAATCGCGGTTTAATTTCAGATAAGTTGATTTGACGGCTCAGAATTTCGGCATCATTGAGTCGTTTATTTTTAAAGTACTTGAGTACTTTTTTATAGATAATTTCGTCTAATTCTAAGCCCATATCGCAAATCATTAAATCATTAAATCGCACAAATCGTTTAAAGCTTGAATGGTTTCTTGCTCGTCTGTTAAAGGTTCAACAACGGCAACATGAACGGCTAATCGTTTTGGTAATCCATTATTGATAAGTTTCGCGGCGTCTACTAATAATCGAGTGGAAACGGTTTCGGTTAGCCCTAATTCGGTAAGATTTCTAATTTTTGTTCCTATTGCGACTAATTTTTGAGCGATATCGCCTTGAATTCCGGTTTCATTAATTAAAATTTCGGCTTCAATTTTCGGATTTGGATAATCAAATGAAAGTGCTACAAATCGTTGACGAGTAGAGGGTTTTAATTCTTTAAATCCTTTTTGATATCCTGGATTAAACGAAGCTACCAAAAGAAAATCGGGATGTGCTTTGATGGTTTCTCCTAATTTATCAATAAAAAGTTCTCTTCTATGATCGGTTAAGGAGTGAATGGCTACGATGACATCAGGACGTGCTTCGGCAACCTCATCTAAATATAAAATGTATCCGTTTTTTACAGCGATTGATAAAGGTCCGTCAATCCAAATGGTTTCGGCTCCTTTGATAATGAAGCGTCCAATTAAATCGGTTGCTGAAGTTTCTTCGTGACAACTTACGGTGACTAATGTTTTGTTAACTTCATTCGCCATATATTCTACGAAGCGAGACTTTCCAGAACCTGTTGGGCCTTTCAATAATAAAGGCAATCGCAATTGGTTGATTTGATTGAAAATTTCAATTTCAGCACCTACTGCTTTATAAAATATGTTTTTTTCTGCTACTATCATGGCAATTTATTTTTGAAAAAACCGAAACCAAAAGCGGGCAGCGACAACTCTGGGCAATTGGTCTCGGCTGGTTATTAATTGTATAATTCTAACCTAAATAATTAATAACTATTCTTTTATAAGAGCTTCATCTGTTGGTTTACCATATTTGATAAACTCTAAGATGTATAAAGTAATTCCAGTTGCAAAAAGAGAAGCACAAAGCAATAATACCACAAAGTGAATACTAATTTCGTTTTGAACATCCATGAAATCCATTTTCATTTTACGTTCTAGATATACTTGGGCTACACCTGCTACACCAAAAGCTACTGTCATTCCTAACATTCCGATATTAGACAACCAAAACGCCATGTGACCTCTTGAACTGTCAAATAATTTTCTTCCTGTCATATTAGGCATTGCATAGCTAATAATCGCTAAAACAATCATGGCATAAGCTCCCCAGAATGCATAGTGACCGTGCATGGCTGTTACTAAAGTTCCGTGCGTGTAAATGTTGGTTTGTGGTAAAGTGTGTGCAAATCCTAACAATCCAGCTCCAATGAAAGATACGATAGAAGCTCCGATTGTCCAGAATAAAGCAATTTTGTTTGGATGCGATTTTTCTCCTTTTCGGTACATATATACCGCGAATAATGCCATTGCTAAGAACGCTAACGGTTCTAATGCTGAGAAAATTCCACCAACAATTAACCAAATTTTATTTACTCCGATGTAGTAATAATGGTGACCTGTTCCTAATAAACCTGAAAGGAATGTCAAACCAACGATTACGTATAACCATTTCTCGATAACTTCTCGGTCAACACCTGTAAGTTTGATTAATAAGTATGATAAAATACCACCCATGATTAGTTCCCATACTCCTTCAACCCATAAATGTACTACCCACCAACGGAAGAATGAATCGGTTACTTGGCTATCGAACCAAATCATACCTGGTATATATAATAAGGCAGCAAAAACCAATCCCATAGTCAAGACTAATGCTGTTGTAGTTCTACGTTCTGCTTTGTATAAAGTGGTGAGGATTAATCCTAAGAATAATAATACATTTACCACTACTAAAAAGTCTAATTCTCTTGGAATTTCAAGGAATTTTCGTCCTTCCCAAATATTAAAGTGATACCCAACGATTGCTAAAACGCCAACAACAGCTAAAGAAATTAATTGAACATAAGCCAATTTGACATTAACTAATTCTCGTTGTGCTTCTTCAGGAATGATATAATAAGCGGCTCCCATGAAACCGGTTAATAACCAAACTACTAATAAATTCGTGTGAACAGCTCTTGCTGTATTGAACGGAATAAAATCGTGAAGACCATCCATTCCAATTCGGGCAAAGCCCATAATAAAACCATAGATAATTTGTAATGCAAATAATAACATGCATAATCCAAAGAACCAATACGCTACTTTTTGTGATTTATATTTCATGATACTAAATTTTGGATTATTCTTCTTTAGCTAACGGGGAAACCACGCGATCAAAACCATTCAAATCAATGTTTCCAATCCATTTGAAATAAGCAATCATGGCTTCGGCATCGGCATCGTTCATTTCATATTTGACCATTTTTCTGCCTTTTGGTCCCCAAGGAACTGGTGATTGTAAAACAGCTTTTACGTAGCCTTCTCCTCTTCTTTCTATTACTTTGGTAAGTTCGGGTGCGTAATAGCCTCCTTCCCCAAGTATGGTATGACAACCCATACAATTATTCGATTCCCAAAGTTCCTTTCCTCGAATAACTTTTGCATCAATCTTATCATGATAAGTTTGATCATTTTTAGGCATAAACGAGTAAATAGTTAAGCCAATAAAGACTAAAAAGGTTACTACGGTTCCTCCTAAAAAAAATGCTCGTGCTTGTGATTTTGATAACATATTTTAGATATTAGTTAGAAATTATAAAGGATATTTTTATCCTTTAATTATGTACAAAATAACTGCCAAAAAAAAACATTCGTTATGATTCAAATCATACTATAAAAAATAAATTAAGGATAAATTTGTCTTTTATTAAAACAATACATTATTATGGTAATAGATTCAAACAAAACAGTGGGAAACATAGTAGCAGATGATTATAGAACTGCAGGTGTTTTCAGTCAGTTAGGTATCGATTTTTGTTGTAAAGGGAACCGAACAATCGATGAAGTATGTGCAAAAAAAGGCATTGATAAATATGCGCTTTTAGAAGAATTAGAACGTGTTACGGCAAACAACAACAATCAAGGAATCGATTTTAAATCTTGGGAATTGGATTTGTTGATTGATTATATTGAGAAAAAACACCATCGTTATGTGGAAGAAAAAATTCCACAATTGCTATCGTTTTTACTTAAATTGGAACAAGTACATGGCGCTCAACATCCAGAACTTTTTGAGATTAAAAAATTATTCAAAAGAAGTGCGGATGAATTAACGCAACACATGAAAAAAGAAGAGTTAATTCTGTTTCCTTTTATCAAAAAAATGGTAGAGGCTAGTCGAAATAATACACCAATCAACAATCCCGGATTTGGTTCTGTTGCCAATCCTATTGCGATGATGATGGAAGAACATGAAAATGAAGGCGAACGATTTGAAAAAATTGTAGAATTATCAAACAACTACACTCCACCAGCAGATGCTTGCAACACGTACAAAGTAACCTATCAAATGTTACAAGAATTTGAAGCGGATTTACATGCGCACATTCATTTAGAAAATAATATTTTGTTTCCAAGTGCCATTGTTTTACAAGATAAGTTTTATTAGTTAATTAGGTTTTTAAACGGAGTCGTTTTAGTAAACAGAGCGACTCTTTTTAAAGTAAAAGGACTGCTAATGTATTTTAGCAGTCCTTTTTTAATTAAATATAACCCATTTATAATTAATCTATTTTTTATGAGTAAACAATTGCGGATTAAATGAAACCATTACCCATGCCCAATTGTTACCATTTGAATTGTTTCCTCCTTTTAAAATTTCCATAGTATCGCTGGCAAACATTTTTGAAACACCTCCAGAAATTACAAGGTTTTTATCCATTTTATAAGTAGCTGTTAAATCGATTTCTGTACCTAAATAACTATCTTGTTCTTCTAAAGTAGCCATGTTGTAAACCGAAGCAGCGCTATAAAAAAGATGTGGAGCTAACATTACTTGCCATTTATTCTTGTCGTAAATGAATTTAGTGTAAACATCTTGCAATCCTACTGAGTTTTTATGATTCCCAACATAGAAATAATCCATTAAACCATTAAATCCGTGATTGGTTCCAAATAAAGGTGTGAATGATTTTACTTTAGTATCGGTATCATTTTGATCTTTTCCAGATAAATATTCGAAACCTAATTCGGCTTTAAATGGAGAAGAGAATTTATATCCTAAATTAAATCCAGCATAATACGCACCAACATCAACTTTATCATTTGTAACAGCAGCTTCACCCATTTGTGCATACAAACCGAAATCGCCATAGAATTTAGAAGCATCCCATTTTCCGTAAGTTCCGAGAGTTTGTAAATACGCAACTTGGAATTTATTTTCAGTTAAATTTTCATATTGATAGCCATTGTTCAATGCTAAAAAGCTCAAACTTACTTTTGAAAATTTTTGGTTGAACCAAATGAACTGCATGTTTTTATAGTTCGTCACATAAGCCGATTCGTACAAGGCTTCGTTGTTATTATTTAATGCTGCTCCGAAATCCAATTGGTAGCCATTTTTCTTATTGGTAACCAAAACGGCATCGTGACTTTGACCTTGTTGCAACCAATCGATTCCGCCTAGAATTCTTTGATTATCATACGAAAGTACTTGTCGCCCGAATTTTGCTGTCCAATTCGTATTGAAATCATACGAAATCCAAGATTCGAATAATGCTACTCCGTTTTTATCCGATGGAGAAGTGGTTGCCACATCGCCCCAAACTCTAACGTTTTGAAACGAAACATTGGCTTTGAATTTTTCTTGCTTATAGAAAAAATTCATTCTTGAGCGTTGGGAAACAAACGAAGTGGGATAGAAATCGTCTTTCATTAATTCTTTAAAACCATTTCGGTATTCAAATCGAGGTCGTAGTTGTAGGTTGACTTCTAACTCTTGAGCAAAAGAACCTACAGTTGAAATTGCAAAAGCAACTGCAACTAGCATTTTATTTTGAAGTTTCATGTTTTATTGTTTTTTTTGGGGGAAGCCACTACTCTACTTTAGCTGCTTCTTCTTTGATTTTTGAAACCGTTTTATCGTAACTAACTCCTAAGCCTTCTTGTTGGAATGCCAACTCGCCTTCCGCATTAAATACACTGATAATATTGGAATGTGAGAAATCTATCGGAGATATTTTTTTATAATTTACGGCTAGAACTGCTGCGAACTCTCTGGTATTTTCTTCATTTGAACGCAAGAAAACCCATTGATTTCCTGTCATTTTATTTTCGATAGAGAAATCTTTTAATCGTTTTGGAGTATCCACTGTTGGGTCAATACTTACTAAAACCAATTGTACTTTGTCTTTATATTCTTCTGGAATTTTAGCTTCAATATTTCGCATATCGGCTACTAACCTTGGACATGCGGCTTTACATGAAGTATATATCATCACCATAACAAGAACTTTTCCTCTCAATTCTTTCAGTTCAATATCTTTTCCATCTTGATTGGTCCATTTTTCTGGTAAATTATAAATTGATAAATCGGTTATGGGTTTATCTTTTATGTCTTGTTTTTCCTCTTTTGAATTGCATCCGATTAATAAAAGGAAAGCAATTACGAATAAAATTATCTTTTTCATGACTCAATTTTTTAATTGAAAACTCAATTAGCGATGTTTTTGGCACATCGGAAACCTAAATT
>CAZCIV010000025.1:3727-15097 GCA_964498595.1 uncultured Flavobacterium sp. | reverse complement strand
CACATCAAAGGTTCAAAAAATATTGCCTTACAAGTTTTAAATGGAAACATTGAAACCATCAAAAAATGGAACAAACCGATTATCGCTTGTTGCCGTTCAGGAATGCGAAGTGCGCAAGCTACTTCTATGCTACAACAACACGGAATTGATTGCATCAACGGTGGTGGTTGGAACAGTTTAGAAAGTAAATTATAAAAAGAAAGTCTCGATTGAATCGGGACTTTTAATTTGACATAAAATCGGAATACGTACTTTTTATAATAATTTCTGAATTCGCATAAGGATTTCCCGCGTTTGAAATTTTGATTTTTGTTGGATTTCCTTCAGTATCATATTCGTATTGATATAGCGTTGGTGTTTCGTTGTCTTTTTGTTCGGAGATTACATTTCGTTTTTCATCGTACTGATACACTATTTTACTTTTTAAATCGAAAATCTGATAGTTTCCTTCTATTAACAAGCCGTTTTTATAAATTTCGATTGATAAATTTGCTTCTTTCTTAGCATCTTTATAATAAGAAGTTTTGGTATAACTATCCTCAGAAGTGTAATTAGAATATTCGGTAATTTCAGAAAAATCGGTTTCTTTTTCTCTACAAACTGATTTTATTAATCGATTCTGCTTGTCATACGAATATTTCGTTTCCGAAAACAATCTGCCTTGTACAAATTCTTGTGATTTGGTTAATCGCAATTCTTTATCGTAGAAAAATAAGGTTTTGTCTTGAGTTTCGCTTATTTTATAATCTGTGATTTTTGAAACTAGACAATTATCAATATTAAAATTAAACTTGGTAATTTCTTTAGCATCGCCCAAATCCAATACTACTGAATCTAAATATTGATTGTAAAACGTATAAGTTTCTGTTTTTGACCATTCTTTTGCTTTGATTTCTGGATTAAAATAAAAAATTTCTTTTTGAAGCATTGCTGTTTTGGGCGACAAATTAAAATGCGATGTTAGAAATTGTTCTTGCGCTTGTAAACTCAAGTTTACTGCAAAAAATATTGATAAAATAAATGTTTTCATACTTACTAAATTTGAATTTTATACACCCCTAAAGTCCCCTCAAGGGGACAATTCTTTCTAAGAATCTCTACTTATTATTTTTAAATAATGGATATAATCTTCCCGTTTCTGAAGCATCAACATTTTGAATTTGGTAAGTTGCTCCATCTACAGATCTTACAACCAAATGTTTCGGATTTTCATCATCTTCAATGGAAAAATTGCTACTTTGTAAATACTTCCCATCTTGGTAAAATGAAATTTTAAACTTGTTGTCTTTAACCCAAAATATTTTTGTTGGCGATTCCAATTTTATAGCATCATGCCATTCGTGTTTTGCAAAATCATCTAAATAAAATCCTTTCACAAAATGCACGGATTGATCCACTTCATTAAAAATTACCAAACTAGAATGCTCTGGTGTATCTACTAATTGTACTACTTTTTCAAAATTATTATCATAAGAATCCTGAATCTCAATTTTATCATCTTCGCCTTTTAAAACTGTTAAATAATTTGTTCTCGAATAGGCAACTTTTTGATATTGTTGTACTAAAGAATCTTTCTCTCTAAAAGCTTTATAGTGTTTTTTAATGAAATCTAAATCTAATTCCGTACTTCCAGAAGCTGTTCCATCTGCATAGGTAATTTTCGCAAATGCAAAGGAATTATCATCAGGCAATGCTGGAATCACTTTTGCAATTTTTATTCGATTGTTCTTTGCATCAAATTCGTAATTAAAATCTATTCGGGAGTTGTCGTCATAAACTTGAGATATCACATTTCTAAAATTATCATAGGAATATTTCGTTGTCGAATTAAAATCCTCTGAAATCACGTTTTTTTCAATTAGCAACCCATTTTTATAAATTTCTTTAGTAAAATCACTTCCTGAACCATCATTACTTTTCTTGATTTTGGTATAACTTTTTTTATCAATATAGTCTTGGTAAAAAATGGTTTCCGAAGGTTCATCATCTGCATTTAATTCTACTTCTTTAATTAAATTTCCTTTTTTATCATACTCGTAAGTAGTAGATGACATGTGTTCAACAATTACTTTTTTTAACTTTCCTTTTTCGTACTGAAATAGAAATCTGATTGGATGACCAAAGTTTCCTATAATTGGTTTATAATTGATTTCTTTCAGTGTTGAGTCGGAATTATAAACATATAAATACTCACCTGAAATCTTTTCTTCTTGATAAATATTTTCTAAAATTTGCCTTTGAACATAGGTATTTTTAATCTCGGTTATGTAGTAGTTCTCTTTAACAAATTTGTTTTGATTTTTATCAAACTTATAGAGGGATTCTTCCACTTTTACCACATCATCAGAATAACCAAAATCGGAAGTTCTAAATTGTTGTTGGGCAAAACTCCACACCGAAAAAAAGAGTAGAATTATACTTTTCATTATTTCGATATTAATTCTAATGGATAAATTACTAAAGCTTGCATTTGATCTAAATGAGGAACAAAGAATTTTTCTTTACCATTTTCTGCTATCACTAATGTATTGCCATCAATTCCTTTATGAAGTTTGTATTGAGACGATTCTACGACATTTCCTTTTTCAAGAATAAAGAAATTCCAATCGGTATTTACTACAATGTATTTTCCTGTTGGTGAATTATAGGTAACCGTTTCATACCATTCATTTGATTTGTAAGCGTCAGTAAATAATCCAAATAAAACAATGGTTTCATTAGTTTTTGAATCATAGAAAAACATATCTTTTTGTTCAAAAATCAAACTTTCTTTTGGATTGATGGGAACAATTTGTCCTTTACTATTTTTTACTTCGTAATGCGTTGGGCTAGTTTTCATAACCTTGTACTTTTCTTTTGGATTTTTATTCATAGGCATTAAAAGAATTGGCTGCTGAATCCCTTTTGTAAAATAAGGCGCAAAAGTTGTGCTTCCTGAAGTAGTTCCATCTTTAAAAGTTATTTTTGAAAATTTAGAGTATAAATCGACTGCATCATTACTTCGCTCTTTGATAACATTCCCTTTTTCATCATAAGCATAAACAGTTTCATACAGATAATTAGCATTACTTGATGATTTTATAAGATTTCCATAAACATCATATTCTAAATTATAAAATGTTTCTTTGCTATCTTTTGCACTAATATGCTTATAGGCTATTTTATTCCCGCTTTTGTATTCACCTTCTTCTGAAAATAATAATTCATTTTTTTGAGATTGATAATACTTTAAATTGTACTTATAACTCTTAGGATTAATATAGTTAAAAAATGTTCTTTCCTCATCTATTGCATTACCTGTCTTCTTAACCCATTTTATTAAATTTCCTTTTTTATCATAAGTAAAATCCTCTGATATGGAAGCTTCAGTATTTCTATCCATAAAAATTTTGACTAGCTTTCCACTTTTATCATAGAAAAATTGTTTTGGATATCTTCCTTCTGCTTCAATTTTTAATAATTGCCCTTTTTGATCGTAAGTGAATTTTTCAACTTTATTCATAACTCCACCAAAAATCCCTGATTCTTGATGGGTTCTCTGAACTAATTTCCCTTCTTGAAATTCTAAAATTTCAGTTTCTGAAACTTCAAAATTTTTAATTGCCGCATTGTATTTATATTCAACAGATTCATATTTCGTTACTTCTTTCGAGAGGTGAAAATCGGAAGTTAGATGCTTTTCTTGAGCAAATCCAAAGGCAAAAAATAGACTAAAAACAACTCCTAAACGCATAACTAATTATTTAAAAATTCTAATGGATAAAATGTTTCAAAACCTTTTGAATTCAAATCGCGAATGATGTATTTATCAATTCCTGCTTCTTGAACGATGAAATCATCTTCTTTTTGAGTTTTCACTAATTTATACAATGACATATCAAGCAAAACTCCGTTTTGTATTACAAAGAACTCAGGTGCTTCAGAAAAAATCCAGTACAAACCTGTTGGAGAAGTTATTTCTTCCATATTATACCACTCACCTATTTTAACCTCATCATTATAGAAGTTTTTCAACAATACTGATTTTTTAAACAATATATCATAAACTAAAATGTCATTTTTACTTTTTACCGCTTCTACATCATTAGTAATTTCCTCTCCATTAGCATCTTTTATCGAAAAAGTATTGTCTTGATTTTTCTTAATTTGATACGTTGCAATTGTTAATGCTTTTAAATCGTCTAATGCTTGAAGTAATTCTTCCCCTGAAGCAACATCAAACTCATAAGAAACTTCATAAGAAGGCGATTTAGGTTCGTATATTTTTACAAAATTTAAATCAAAATCAGTACTTCCTTCTGATGTTCCATTTGTATAAGTAATTTTTGCAAAAGTGAAATAATTCGTATCTGGCGATCCATCAAAACCTTTTTGAATTACTCTTGATTTTAAGACATTCCCTTTGGCATCATATACATAATTATTTGTCCAAGTTTTTCCTTCTGAAGTTTGAGAAAGCTCATTCCCTAATTTATCGTAAGTGTATGAAGATTGTCCTTGGTAATATTCAGAAACTAATTTTTCGTTTACTAAACGGCCATTTTCAAACCATTCTTCATGAGTTCCATGTTCTGTTTCGTTATAACAATTGTTTGTCTTTTTATAAAAGGTTTGTGAACCTTTATAATTGCTATATGTAATTTTTCGAACCAAAGCGCCTTCTTCATACGCTGTTTCTTTAACTAAATTCCCTTTTGAATCATATTCATAAAGGTTTCTAGATGCTAAATTTCCGGTTCCGTTTTTCTCAACTACTTTACCATTTTTATAATTTAGTTTTTCATCTGTATCACCATTTAAACTACTTATTTTTATGCTTTGCAATTGTCCGTTTTTGTATTCAAAACTGGTTGTAGCCTCGATATACATGAAATAGTTTAGCACATTTTCTATTTTGGTTACCAAACCTTTATTTAAGTATATGACTTTTTTATTAGCCATTTTGTACTTATTTAAATTGGCATCAAAATAGAATTCTTGCATTTCATATTTTGCTACATCAGCTGTTACATTAAAATCTGATGCTTTATATTTTGCAATTTGCGCATTTGTAAAACTGGCTGCTAACAATGCTATAATCAAAAAATTTTTCATATTTATTTTCTTTAGAATTAATTAAACCGTATCAATCCTGATACACTTCTCCTGTGCCGTGACAGGTGCCGCAAGACGCAACAGGATACCTGCCGGAGCCTTTACAATAGACACATTTGTCGGTTCCTCCTTGTCTGTAAACTAAAGTAGCTTTAGAATTGTATCCTGCTCCACCGCAACCAGGACAAACCATAAAAGAATTTCCGCTACCAGTACAAGTAGGACATTTGTAAAAACGTCGATTACTTTCGGCTTTTTTAGGTTGCACTGTTGGTTCAAATGAAATTGTAATATGCCGTTCTTCTAGTTTTTTATTGGTTACATCAAAGCTGTAAATTCCCACTTGTTTCTTATTGTTTTTGTACAAATCAGCAAGTACAGCTTTGCCATTACTCCATAGTTTATCGTCAATATAATCAACATCATTAAAATAATAAATCCCTTTTTTTTCTGGAAGGAAATGTTTATTAACAGTTCCTTCATAGCGATGTCCATTCGCAAATTTTAAGTTTCCAATATAGGCCTCGTTTTCGTCTAAAGGGTTAAATGTTGTGTAAACATCTCCATTTTTAAATTGATATTTTGCTTCAATAATATTTCCATTTTTATACACAAATTGGCAAGGTTCTGTAAAATGAAAATGATTTAAATACTGAAAATCACAAATTCCATCAATGAGATTGTTCTTGTTTAAATTTGCTTTTAGTGCATACTGCTTCATTAAATAGAAATCGTCATAAAAAATGAAATCTACAGGGTTTTGAATTTTTCCATTAAGAAAATTTACTTCTGCAACTCCTCTTTGATTTTCTTTGTTAATTAAAAGTTTGGCGGCTCCGTTGTGACAGTTCCCGTCAAAGCAAAATGTAAATTCATTCAGTTTAGTAGCTTTGTATGCAATACCATTATATATTACATTCCATTCATTATTTAAATAAGTGGTACCTATACAATTATTTTGAACGGAGTAATTCAAGTAAGTCAAAGTTCCATCATTAATTATTTTCCAAAAACCTCCTGGTTCATTTCTACTTAGGTATTTACCTTGAACATAAGAACCATTACTTCCTTTGTATTCTACCGGTCCTGCATAGCCATTTGCGTTAGAATAAGACAAATCCAGAGTACTCCCGTCTTGATAATAATAAGTCCCCAATTCATAAAAAGAATTCCCTTCTTGTTTACTTCTGTTTACCACGAGAGAATCTCCGTTTTTAAATTGGTATTTTAACGTATTAAAAGGTTCTCCATTTTCAAAAAAATGAATCTTTTCTCCCATCTTCTTGGTGTAAACCCCATCACTAAATCTTCTTCTCCAATTAAAAAATAAAGTACCTTTATAACTATCTCCGTTTTTAAATTTGACTTCCCCAACCAAGCCAGAATATGTCTTATTACCAATAAGAATATCTGTATATCGCCCTTCAAATTTAGCTTCGGTTATTTTAAATTTCAATTGAAACGTTTTACCCTCAGTTTTCTTGGGAAAATCTATACTTTTTTCATCTTCGTAAATGGTTGTATAATGAGGTAATATCTCAGGTTTTGGAATAGGGATATGTTTCAACCACGACTCTTGTGCTGTGACAATTTGAAAAGCGAGCAGCAGAAAACCAAACAAGTAGTACTTTTTCATAATGTTAGTTGTTAGGAATTAGAATTACATCTGACACATCTTTAGGTTGTGGTGTCGAATTGATATATTTATGAATAGCCACCAAAAGTCCACTAGTTGTGGGTTCTATTGCGGTTACAGCTTCGCTCCCTATGGCAGAGAAATTAGTCGCTATTAAAGAACTCCCGGAAACTTTATATAGTTTTTCATCGTTACATAGAATATAAATCACATCATTGACAATTGCTATATCTTTAAAACCTGGTGTAACGGTTATATTTGAAACAACACTTGTAATCGCACTTCCAGTAAACTTGAAAATATCGTATGTTGCTGTTCCGTAGCGTTTCATCACAATAAAAGGCTGATTTGGCGTAGCGCTGTTTTCGGTTAAAAAAACCGTGTTTTTTCTATCGATACCCGACAAACCTACAGTGCCAATACCTGTTAAAGTAGTCACTGAACTAAAATTCGTCCCGTCAAAAGAAATAATATTCATTTTTCCATTGTCTAAAGAAGTATCATAATTAATCCAACTCCAATACACCGTATTTCCCACTTTTAAAATATGGCTCGTACAATAATTGTTATTGGTATCCAAAACAAATCCCGGAACCAATTGTGAACTCCATGTAGAGGTCGTATTATTCCGAGTATATAAACTGGGTGCCCCACTGTTTGAATTCAAACCGGCACTCAGCATGTAAAAAGTATTTCCCAAATAGAACATATAGCCGCTGGCCAAAGGGGAATAAGGTCCATTATTGGTATTCAGAGAATGATTAATAAACTTGGCTGTTCCTTCTCCAATAGCACCCATCCCATAAGGGTTTTCATAAGAAATCGATGTTAACTGATTTGCTTCGTTTACATAAAAGTCTCCTTTTAAATCCAATACCAAACCCGAACTGGAAGCCGTAGCCGGAGTGGCAATTTCCCCTTGTACATTAGTCATAAAATTGTAACTCTGCAGAGAAATCGCATACACCGAATTATGGGCTAAAAATGCTATTTTAGAATCCTCTTCTATCAACTGAAAGATGGTAGATCCGTGATTATTGTTATTATCATCCAACCTACAATACGATCGGAATTTGAATTGAACTCCTTTCGAATGATAAAACTGTTTAGCCTGCTGTGTTTCTTGTACAGAAGTGCTATTAGAATTTCCTTCTCCTCCCTCAATCTCCGAACCCGCCTCTGGAGAACAAGACAAAAGAACCAAAAGACCCGCAAAATAAAATCCTTTTTTCATGATTGTTAGTTTAAAAAGTGATACTGAACACCAAATCCTACGTGGTTGCTTTTAAAAGAAGACGTCCCTCCATTGGCGTTAGTCCAGGAGTATTTCCCAAAATCAAAAACGGCATTACAAGACCATTTTTCTGATTCTGATTGATAAATTACCGGTTGCAGTCCCCAACCAAAATACTTCATGGTTCGTTTAACTGTTTCGTCTTGAAAACCGATGCCGATATAATCTGTCTCAAGAATTTTACCGCTTCCTATTCCGTAGTCAAAATGTAAACTGTTAATACTCGAATAAATACCAATCCAAACCGGGATTTCAATAAGAAAAGGTAAACCTTCCGGTGCTATTTTTTCAAAAGCCTCTTCCACATTTCCGTGATACGCCAAAGGATAAACTCTTAATCTTGCGTTAGGAACAGATACTTTTAATTCGGTACTTCTATCAGCGGCTAAAAAATTAGCCCAATCCTGTCCCAATACCACTGCCCCTTTAAAACCAAACTGGGTGTTTTGGGTATAATTCACATGATATGAACCTTCTAAACTCGTAAACAACTGCATCGCTTTTCCTTTAACTGCAACTTCGCCTAAATCGTCTCCAGGTTTTGAGAACGACATTCCCGTATTAAATTTTATGGCTAATTTGTCTAATTGAGCCGTTGCATTTTGAAAAGCAAAAGCCAAAATAAGTATTGAAAATAAGGATAGTTTTTTCATAATAATCTTCAGAATTAGTAAAAACATTTTTTGTTCTTAATTATGAAGTAAAATTATGCGGATGATGTACGTAAAGAAATACGTAGAAATTCGTATATTGATTAAATCAACTTATTATTTTTTGCCTTTTGGATGGCTTCTAATTTATTGTGGACTTGAAGTTTGGTGTAAATATTTTCTACATGTTTACGAATCGTTCCAGGTGATAGATACAAATTTTCGGCAATGGCGTTGTATTTTAATCCTTTGCTTAATTGCTCTAACACTTCTATTTCTCTTGAAGTCAAACTGATTTCTTCTTTGGCTATCGAATCATCAAAAACCAAAGGTTCGCGTAATAATTTGAGTGTTTTTAATGCAATGGAAGGTGTCATTCCAGCACCACCTGATAAAGTTTCTTGAATTCCGTTGTATAATTCTTGTGGATTCACTTCTTTCAAAAAATAACCATCGGCTCCTGCTTTTATCGCTTTGAAAATATTTTCATCATTATCAAAAACTGTAAGCATTATGATTTTAATTTGCGGAAACTTTGATTTGATAATTGCCGTTGCTTCAATACCATTCATTTTTGGCATTTCGATATCCATTAGGATTAAATCGAGGTTGTGGTTTTTTTCTAATTTTTCTATTATATCTTGTCCGTGAATGGCTTTTATACGCACCTCAACATCTGAGAAAAAACTCAATTTATCTTGTATCGTTTTTTGTAGAAATGTATTATCGTCAACTATCGCAATTCGCACCATGATTATTTATTTAATGAAATAGTAATTTGAGTTCCTTTAGTAATTTCGGATTGGATTTTGAAAACGCCACCAATTTCTTCAATTCGTTTTTGCATGTTTACAACTCCGTTTCCTAAATCGGTTGTATCCAAATCAAAACCTTTTCCGTTGTCTAAAATTTCAATTATAATTCCTTTTGCATTTGGTTGTACTTGAACTAATATTTCGGATGCATCAGCATATTTAATAGCATTATTAACCGCCTCTTGAATGGTTCGATACAAATTAACACCTTCTAGAGATGAAAATTTACTTTTTTTCAAACTATCATCAACCAAAAATTTAAACGCTATTTTTTCCTTTACTGATTGTGCTTTTTCAATAAAATTATAAATTCTAGAACTTAAATCATCAAATGTAAATTCATTAGCGTTCATAGCCCAAATCGTGTCCCGAAGTTCTACAATTGTGGTTTTCGTAAAATCGCTAATCTTCGTCAGATGATTTTTTATTGACGTTTCCATTGTTGGAAATCCGAATTTTAAATTCTCAACCGAAGAAATAATGAATGTCAATTGCGCCCCAATATTGTCATGCAAATCTCTTGAAATTGCTAAACGTTGTTCGTGCAATTTATTTTGATTTTCGATTTGGGCAATGGCCGATTGCAATTCAAATTCTTGCTTTTGTTGTACATTTTTCAATCGTTGTTGACGGTAAATTAAAAACCCAACAATTGCAATGAAAAAGGCTAATAGCGAAAGAATAATTATAGTTGTGGTTTTCTTTTTCGCTTCGGCTTCTTTTTGTAATAGTTGCTTTTCTTTTTCGGCTGTTTGGTATTTGGTTTCTAATTCTGCAGTTTGCTCTAATACAGATGCTTTTAGCTTTTCCTCTTTCAAATTGGTGTATTGATTGAAATAAAAAGCACTGCTATCTTTCATTTCTTGATACATACAAACCAAAGTTAACTTCTTGTAGGTTTCTAATAAATATCGGTCAGACTCATATTCTTTGTGAATCTTTTTAACTTGCAACAACAGTTCGTATGCTTCGCGATATTTTTTTTGTTTGATGTAATCTTCCGATTTTGATAACATTACATTCGTTTGCTCTATTTCAGAATTTAATTCTTTTAAAAGTTTCTCTGAAATTTGGTAATACTTCTTCGCGTTTTCCGAATTTCCTTTTGCGAAATGAACAGCACCAATTCGCTGATTTAAAGTTGAAATTCCGAGATTATCTTTGCACGATTTACAATTTTCAAGACTTGTTTTATAGGAATTCAAGGCTTTTAAAGTGTCTTTTTTATCCAAATACACATCGCCAAGTGAAAGATAGGTATGACACAAACCTTGCTTCATGTCGTTTTTCTTTAAAAAATCGGTTGATTCTTCTAAATATTTAATGGCTTTTGGAAAGTTTTTCATTTCGTAGAAAATCAAACCTAGATTTCCTTTTGTCAAACTTACAATAGTATCATTTTTACCATCAAAATATTGGATTGCTTCTATAAAATATTTTGTCGCAGGTACATAATCTTGCTTGCTTGCCAATACATTTCCAATATTTATTTTTGCTTTAGCTACACCTTCAAAGTCTTTATTTGCAGTTCTAATTTGAATTGCCTTTTGATAACTTTCTTCTGATTTTTTGAAGTTCTCTTTTCGCAAATAAACGCCACCTAAATTAGAATAACATTGAGAAATGAGTTCGTGCTTTTTTGTTTTTTGAGCAAACAACAACGCTTTTTCCCCATAAACTAATGCAGAATCAAGCGAAACATCGATATAATCCCAAGTTAAATCAGAATATATTTGTGTAGTTCTTTCTAAATTAGGTTTTAATTTTAATTCTTTTTTTAATGTTGCAATATGTTGTTGCAAATCTTGTGTAAAACCAAAATAGCAATTTAGTAACAGAAATAAAAATATTTTTTTCATTTATTTTAGGGAAACTATGATT
>CAZCIV010000025.1:0-3717 GCA_964498595.1 uncultured Flavobacterium sp. | reverse complement strand
AAAATTAACAAATTATTTGATAGATAATAATTCAAATAATTCTTTTTGCAATAAAATTATTTCATTACTTAATTTTTTTACATCTGATTTGTATCTATTTTGATATTCAGAAATAATGGTGATTTTTTGATTTAGGTTCTGTTGTTTTAACAACATTAATTCAATAATATATTTCAAATGTTTCATTTTTTCATCGTGAACTTTACTAGCTCTTTCTTGAAGAAATAACATTATTAAAACAATTAATATCAAAATACTCATCACTAGAATTATTAAATCAATATTCATAAAAAATCATTAAATTAATTACAAAATTGACTTAAAAATTATTTACTAGCAATACGTAGAAAATCGTATAAATTATTTAAAAGGATGACGTTGTTGCCAATGTAACTCAGGCTCTAAACTTCTGAAGATTTTACCAATAAATCGGTTAATCAATTTATTATTGTGAAAGATAAATCCCGACATTTGAACTGGTGTTGCGCCGATAGAACTTTTAATTTCAAGAGCTGTTCTACCAAAAATAATACGTTTGAAACCGTTTTGAATTCCAAATTCCGTCATGTTGTACAACATATTCAAATACAACATGTTTTCTTTTTGAATGTGCTCGTTATACCCTAAGAAATAGGTTTCAAGTGTCTCATCATTTAGTAGTAACGTATGAAATCCAACTAATTCCTCATTCAAAAAATAACCAAAAATCTGAAATCGATTTCCACATTGCCCTTTTAGAGTTGAAAAATGATTCTTGGATAAGAAAAACGTATTGAAAGGCGCATTTTTAGCTACGTAATGATACAACTCATATATCTTCTCTTCATTTTGAAGTACTTCTTCATAGGAAAGATTCTGCACTTGAATACCATCGAACTTTTTACGGGCTCTTTTGAATTGATCGCGGTATTTTTTGGATAGTGCTGCGACATAGTCATCTAATGATTTCCAATTTTTATCTAAATAGAAAATCATATTAGGTTGAGTATTGAACTCGTATATATTGGAAAAACGATACTTTTTCAACTCTACCGAACAATGATCATAAAAATCTTTAAACGAAACCAAGTGAATTGAAATTCCTTTTTTCTTGAAGTACAACGTGATTTCATCTGCGCTTTGTAAAAGAATTTCACTTATGTTATTGAAGTCAATTTCCTTTGAAAACACATAACCATTTTGACCCGTAATCATGTTATTTCCTAAAAATAAAGTATGAGATGCAAAATTCTTAAAGATAAAATTACGAATTGCGATTTTAAGTGATTTATCTCGTTCGCCAAAAGATTCCAATTTATTCAAATCTAAATATTGTGCTAAAGAAACTCCAATAAGTTCTGAATTTTCAAAAATACCAATGTAAAAACATTCCATATTAACCGGAGCTGAACGTTCCAATACAGATAGATAAGGAGTTTGAAGAAATACATTACTCTGAGCTACTACATCCCAAAGCACTGGTAAATCTTTAACCGAATTGAATATTTTAAAATGAATACTGTTCAATGTATAAATAAAATCGCCCTACAAATGTAGAGCGATTCTTATATAATTAAATGTTAAATTATTTCCATCCACAAATTATAGCTCCCATTAATGTCATAACAAGAATCCAATAACCAGAGGTAATTGCTGCATACTTAAATGATTTTTGCTCAAATAAGCAGTTAGTAGCAATTGTAGGAACTACAATAAATAAAGAAGCAAAAAAACCATGTAATGCCCCGTGGCCAAAACTCCTGAACATGTGACCATGAACTTGCATGTAAGCTAAAAAAGCTTCATCTTTTTCGTTACCACCAGCTAATTGCAAAGCGCCTATTTGATGGATTACTAATGTTGGCATCATAAAAGCTAACATAAATGCAAACACAAAAGTTAATCCGAAGATTTTTGCCATGTTGCCTTGTTTCGCTTTTTCTTCTGTCATCCCGATTTCATTCATCCAAATGGTCCCAAAAACTTTGGGATTGTACCAGACAAAGCCGACAACAAAACTTGACAAAGCCGCCACTAAAACAGCTAAATAATTCATTTCCATATTGATATAGTTTATTGGTTAGTATATCAAAAATAAGAAAATTTAATTAAAAATTGACATTGCAGGTAATGCCTTGCGATTAAAATCCCAAAGTGCTTGATTTTCCCATGAAGAACCATTTGTAGCAGTTGTTCCTCTGAAAGCAATCCATTCAGTACCCCAATAACAAAATCCTTGTCCGTTTGGTGTACTTTTTACTGTATTCTTAATTTGTTGTAAGAATCCTTTTTGTCCCTCTGGAGTGGCTGAATAACTAGGATGAATTTGATTTGGCAAGCCGATAACATTATTTGTCCAGTCATTCCAATTCAAAGTAAATGGATATGATGTTTCTGCAATTAGAACTTTTTTGTTATATGCTTGAGCCAGTGAGGACATAGTTTGTTGTAAAGCATTCATATTTGTTCCATGCCAAATAGGATAATATGACAATCCTATATAATCATAATCAATAGCTGCAGTCTTAGAAAAAAACCAAGATGCACCTTCAATTCCCGCATAATGCAACATGATTTTTGTTTCAGGTCTATTGGTTCTAATTACATTACTTGCACTTGATAGTAATGCTAAAAATTGAGATTCATTAGCTTCCAAATTCCCTTCAGGAAAAATAAATCCATTGTTGATTTCATTACCAATTTGAAAAATATCGGGTTGGATTTCATTTACAATAGTTGCGGTATAATTTTCTAGTTGTACTTTCAATTGCGAAAATGTCAATCCATTCCATGCTTCTGGTTTTTCTTGATTACCCGGATCTGCCCAAGTATCTGAATAATGAACAGTTAACCAAACTTTCATGCCTAGATTTTTAACACGTTGCGCAAAAGCTTTCACTTCATTAAAACCAGATTGATTAACCGATGGTGTATGCCAAAGTCGAATTCGAATTGCATTACATCCTGAATTCTTGAGGGTTAGCAAAGCATCTTCTGCAATATTATTGCTGTTATAGTAAATAGTTCCTTCTGATTCTATCAAAGGCAACATTGACATATCAGCTGCCTTGATAAATTCATCTGTATTATTTGATACTTCTTCTTTAGAACAAGAAAAAGTAATTAGGATATTGAAGAATAGAAATAATTTTAAACAAATTTTCATTGTATAAAATTACAAAAAGATTTTTATTCGTTTGCTACAATTTTACTGGCGCTTCTATATAAAAACTCATTGTAAATATGTCTTCTTGCAAAACGACTAGGCGATTCTGCATTCACCATTTTAATGTAGGTTACTTTTGGAACACTAAAATATTCGTAATTACTTCCATCTAAAAATGAAATGTACAACACTCCATTATCCATATAAAAATCCTGAATATTTACTGTTGAAGTAATTCTTTGGTAAACTTCTTTATTTTTCTCTTGGGTTTCAGGAGCAATACTAACCAAAAAATGATATGCCTCAATAATATTCTTACTTCTTTCCTCAGCAGCTAAACGCTCCACTGGATCAGCAATAGTATCAGGATGATCTTCCTTCATGCTATTTCTGTAAATGGTTTTTAATTCTTTCAGCGTAGCTGTCTTAGTAACATTGAGTAATTTTCTGTACTCAGCAATTTTTTTTGGATTCATAATTTTTTAAAAATAAAAAAGCCCAGCATTTTGCTGGGCTTCTAGTAGCGGGAACAGGACTCGAACCTGTGACCTTCGGGTTATGAGTTTAAAAAC
>CAZCIV010000024.1:13042-15384 GCA_964498595.1 uncultured Flavobacterium sp. | reverse complement strand
TTATATTAAAATTAGAGTTATCTTTGTTTAGATAGCTCTTTTTTTTATTTTTGGAGCAAATGATTTTCAAACTTAAAAGGTTTATTTGGTGAAATTTTTATTCCAAATAATAAGTTTGTAATTGAAGTATGATAATTAACCTATTAAAATGAGTTTAGTAAAATTAACTATAAAAGGCATTTCCTATAGTCAAACACAAAATGGAGCCTATGCCTTAATCCTAAATGAAGTGGATGGTGAGCGAAAACTTCCAATTGTTATTGGAGCTTTTGAAGCGCAATCCATAGCAATTGCCTTAGAAAAAGAAATTAAACCGCCTCGCCCACTTACACATGATTTATTCAAAAACTTTGCCGACCGATTTGACATCGTAGTAAAGCAAGTGATTATTCACAAATTGGTAGATGGTGTTTTCTACTCAAGCATTATTTGCGAAAGAGACAAAATCGAAGAAATAATTGATGCACGTACATCAGATGCTATTGCTTTGGCTTTACGTTTTAATGCTCCTATTTTTACTTACAAAAACATTTTAGACAAAGCCGGAATTTATCTAAGCATCAATCCGTCTGAAACTACAAATGAAAATCAGGATAACGACAATATTTTAACTCCAACTGACACTTACGAAGAGGATGTTGTGGTTCCAGCGGACAACTATTCTGGTTATTCCTTAAAAGAATTGTATCAAAAATTAGACGAAGCGGTTCAAAACGAAGACTACGAAAGAGCAGCAAAAATAAGAGACGAAATTTCAAAAAAAGAATCATAAAACTAGAACTTTATATGAATAAATATATTTTTTATGTAATGGCTTTATTTTTAAGCTTTACAACTTCAGCTCAAGAAATTGAGAAAAAATGGCAACTTTCTTCTTCAAATAAGGATTATTTAGATTTAAAAGGCGGTACTTATGAATTAAACATCTCAACAGATAGCTTAAAACAAAAGGGCGATTATTTAGTTCAAGATAATTTTATTTTCTTATTTGAGAATGGCTCTGATTCTCCAACAAAACGTTTTGTAATTGAAACTAAAACCGATTCAACACTTACTTTAAAAAACAAAGGGAAAGCCTACTCTTTTTTTGCTTCAAATAAAGCTACAAAAGCAGAAGTAATCAATGGTGAAATAAAACCAAATGAAGGTTTTTCGCTAAATAGCTTACTTAGAGGAATTTTAGGTATGCTAGCTTTACTGGGAATTGCTTATATTTTTAGTTCTAACAGAAAAGGAATTAATTGGAAAACTATTGGAATTGGACTTGCCCTTCAACTTGTACTAGCTATTGGAGTTCTTAAAATTGGATTTGTAAAAGCTACTTTTGAATTTGTAGGTACATTATTTGTAAAAGTTTTAGATTTTACGAGAGCTGGTAGTGAATTTTTATTAGGAGGCATGATGAATGTTGATAATTTTGGATTCATTTTCTTATTTCAAGTATTACCAACGATTATTTTCTTTTCAGCATTGACTTCTTTATTATTCTATCTTGGAGTTATTCAGATTGTAGTAAAGGGAATGGCAACAGTTTTAACTAAATTAATGAACATTTCAGGCCCTGAAGGTTTATCAACAGCTGGAAATATTTTCTTAGGTCAAACCGAAGCTCCTTTAATGATTAAAGCCTATTTAGAGAAAATGAACCGAAGTGAAGTGTTCTTAGTAATGACCGGCGGAATGGCTACAGTGGCTGGAGGAGTTTTAGCGGCTTACATTAGTTTTTTAGGCGGAAACGATCCTGTATTAAGACTAGAATTCGCAAAACACTTATTAGCAGCATCTGTAATGGCAGCTCCTGGTGCCATTATCATTTCAAAAATATTATGTCCACAAACAGAATCTGTCAATACAGATATTGAAGTTACCAAAGAAAAAATTGGTTCTAATATCTTAGATGCTATTGCTACTGGAACTACAGAAGGATTAAAATTAGCAGCAAACGTAGCCGCAATGTTATTAGTTTTTATTGCTTTCATCGCGATGATTAATTACACTTTTGGAAAAATTGGACTTTGGACAGGTTTAAATGATGTTATTGCTGCAAACACACCTTACAAATCATTCTCATTAGAAACCATTTTAGGAATCATCTTTTCTCCATTAATGTGGTTAATTGGAATTGCTAAAGAGGACATGATGTTAATGGGACAATTATTAGGAATCAAGTTAGCCGCATCAGAATTTGTTGGTTATATCCAATTAGCAGAATTGAAAAATGTGGCAAACGAAGTACATTTCACTTTCAACAAATCTGTAATTATGGCAACCTATATGTTATGTGGATTTGCAAACTTTGCTTCTATCGGAATTCAAATTGGTGGAATTGGTTCATTAGCACC
>CAZCIV010000024.1:0-12942 GCA_964498595.1 uncultured Flavobacterium sp. | reverse complement strand
ATGAAACAATATCACGATTTAGTAAAACACGTATTAGCAAACGGCAACCAAAAAGGCGACCGTACCGGAACTGGAACCTTAAGTGTTTTTGGATACCAAATGCGTTTTGATTTAAGCGAAGGTTTCCCAATGGTAACCACTAAGAAATTACACTTAAAATCGATTATTTACGAATTGTTGTGGTTTTTGAAAGGCGATACGAATATCAAATATTTACAAGAAAGCGGTGTGAAAATTTGGGACGAATGGGCGGATGAAAATGGCGATTTAGGTCCGGTTTATGGACATCAATGGCGCAATTGGAACAGCGAAGAAATTGACCAAATTACCGAATTAATCGAAACACTAAAAAACAATCCAAACAGCAGAAGAATGTTAGTTTCTGCTTGGAATCCTAGTGTTTTACCAGATACTTCTGTTTCGTTTGCAGAAAATGTTGCTAATGGAAAAGCCGCTTTGCCTCCATGTCATGCGTTTTTTCAATTTTATGTAGCAGATGGAAAATTAAGTTGCCAGTTGTACCAACGCAGTGCTGATATTTTCTTAGGCGTTCCTTTTAATATTGCGTCTTATGCTTTGTTTACAATGATGATTGCGCAAGTATGTGATTTACAAGTAGGCGAATTCATCCACACCTTTGGTGATGCGCATATTTACAACAACCATATTGAGCAACTACAATTACAATTATCGCGCGAGTGTCGCCCTTTACCAACGATGAAATTAAATCCAGAAATTAAAAATATTTTCGATTTTAAATTTGAAGATTTTACATTAGAAGGTTATGACCCGCATCCGCATATTAAAGGTGTTGTGGCGGTTTAAAATTTTAGTAATGAAAAATATACTCCTGCTTTGCTTTACATTATTTATTGTTAAAGCTTTTTCTCAAAATGAAAACACAAAAAAAAATGTAGTTGTACTTACTACAAATGACTCATTAATTGGAAAAACGACAGGAAATATCCCATTTGCAATTATTGAAGAAGTTCCTATTTATCCAGGCTGTGAAGACATTGAAAGAAATAAAAGAATGGATTGTTTTCAAGAAAAAATGTGGGAACATATTAATTCAACTTTTAAATACCCACCAAAAGCAAGAAAAAATAATATTGAAGGAAGAGTACTAGTTTTATTCGTAATAAGCAAAGAGGGAGAGATTACGAACATCGAGACTAGAGGTGGCGATCCCATTCTACAAACCGAAGCGTTACGAATAGTTAGACTTTTACCTAAAATGAAACCAGGAATGCAAAAAGGAAAACCTGTTAATGTAAAGTATGCTCTTCCTATAACTTTCAAACTTCAATAACATGCTTACCATAATCGCAGCTGCATCTGAAAACAACGCTTTGGGAAAAGACAATCAATTGGTTTGGCATTTGCCAGATGATTTTAAGCGTTTTAAAAATTTAACTTCGGGTCATTATATTGTGATGGGAAGAAAGACATTTGAAAGTTTTCCAAAACCGTTACCCAATCGTACTCATATAATTATTACACGTCAAAATGACTATGAAGTACCTGAAGGTTGTTTGGTGGCTTCAAGTTTACAGCACGCAATTCAATTATGCCCAAAAAATGAAGAAGTTTTCATCATTGGTGGAGGCGAAATCTACAAACAATCCATCGAAATTGCAGATACAATCGATTTAACTCGCGTGCATACTACCATTGAAGCCGATACTTTTTTCCCCGAAATCGACGAAACCAAATGGAAATTAGTTTTCGAAGAGTTTCATTCCAAAGACGAAAAACACGATTACGATTTTACTTTTTTGACCTACATTAGAAAATAGTTTTTTTGAAACACAGATTACGCAGATTTATCGGGTTTTACAATTTTTTTAAATTTCTTAAATTAGTGTTCCTAAAAAAATTTCTCTAATTTGAATTTTGAAGTTGCTATTGAAATTGAATTTTGCAATTGTATTTGATTTTTTATCAGTACTTTTGTGTTCGAAAAAAATTGCAAAATGTCAAAAAATATTACGCCATATCAAGATTCTGAATTAGGAAAAAAAGAACAAGTTGCTAAAATGTTTGATACCATATCTGAAAACTATGATGGATTAAACCGAGTTATTTCTTTTGGAACTGATGCTAAGTGGAAGAAAAAAATCTTAAAAATGGTTGCGGCAAAACAGCCAAAATCTATTTTAGATATTGCAACTGGCACAGGTGATTTAGCGATTCTTTTTGCCAACACTTCGGCAACAGAAATTATTGGTTTAGATATTTCACAAGGAATGTTAGATATTGGAAAGAAAAAAATTGCTGCACAAAACTTGGATGCTAGAATTCAAATGGTGTTAGGTGATGGCGAAAATATCCCATATCCTGACAATTATTTTGATGTCATTACAGTAGCCTATGGTGTTCGTAATTTTGAAAATCTAGAAAAAGGCTTAACCGATATTTTAAGAACTTTAAAACCCGGTGGGCAATTGATTATTTTAGAAACTTCGGTTCCTACACAATTTCCTTTTAAACAAGGATATTATGTTTATACCAATTTCATCATGCCAACTATTGGAAAATTATTTTCAAAAGATAAAAAAGCGTACCAATATCTATCCACTTCGGCACAAAATTTTCCTTTTGGAGAAGCCTTAAACAATATTTTAAGAAAAATTGGGTTTATAAACGTAAAACATCTACCTCAAACCTTTGGAGTAGCCACTATTTATCAAGCATCTAAAAAATAACATGAAGAAGTTTTTAATTTTATTACTTTTTTCACCACTACTTTTTGCCCAGAAAGGCATGTTCAGTAAAGATCCAATTATCAACAAAGAAAATTGGAACAAACAACGTGTTCACTGGGGCTATTATCTAGGATTTAATAGCTTGGATTTTAAATTTGATTATTTATCAGTTACAAAAGACATTGAAGTTGGAACTACAACAGGTTTTAATGTGGGATTAATTGGAAATTTAAGACTTACAGAATATTTAGATTTTCGTTTTGAACCTGGACTTTACATAACCCAAAGAAACTTAACTTATCCAAATATAGTAGATGCTGGAGATCGTTTACGCGAGGTAAAATCAACTTATATTTTCTTTCCATTCTTGCTTAAATATTCAGCTTTACGAACAGGAAATGTAAGACCCTATCTTGTTGGAGGTGTTTCAAGAGCACTGAATTTAAGCAGTAATTCAAAATCTCCAGATGACAACTATAATGATCGATTCAGAATGAAAAATTGGACTAATTTCTACGAAGCTGGTTTTGGGATTGATATTTATTTAGAATATTTCGTGTTTTCGCCCTCTATTCGAGGTGTTTTCAGCATAAATGATGAATTAATACGTGATAACGATCCTAATAGCCCTTGGACTGGAAATGTACATGAAATGAAAACGAGAGGTTTTTTCATTAATTTTTCATTTCACTAATCATTAACTTCGTTTAAATTCGCTCAAAATAATTGCGGTTGCGGTTGCTACATTTAAACTTTCTGTAACTTGAAGATTTCCAAAACGTGGAATCGCAATTCGTTCTGAAACTAGCTTTTCAACTGAAGACGAAATTCCATTAGCTTCATTTCCCATTATGATGACACCCTCTTTAGGTAATTTTTCTTGATAAAGATTTTTGCCATCCATAAAAGTCCCAAAAACTGGCAATTTAACTGAAGCTAAAAACGTTTCTAAGTTTCCATAAACAACATTTACCCTACTAATCGAACCCATAGTAGCTTGCACAACTTTAGGGTTATAAATGTCGACCGATTCCTCTGAACAAAACAATGTTTCAATTCCAAACCAATCACACAAACGAATAATTGTTCCTAAATTCCCAGGATCACGAACATCGTCTAAAGCAACAATTAATCCTTTTTGCTCCCATTCTTTAGGTTTAGGCATTTTAAAAACCGCCAAACAAGTATTTGGATTGGTTAATGCACTAATTTTTTTTAATTCCACTTCTGTTATGGCATGAACTTTGTCTTTGGAAACTTCAAAAAAATCTTGCTTTGTAGTAAACAAATCCTGCAATTCAAAATTAGAATGTAACAATTCTTGAATTACCTTTACGCCTTCGGCAAAGAAAAGTTGTTCTTGTTTTCTATATTTTTTTTGTTGTAAACTCGTTATTAGTTTAATTTGGTTTTTACTAACCATAAAAATTGTATTTTTGACTAACTTTTAAAAAGTGCTTTGAGAAATAATTTATCAAAAATAACATTATTATTTGTAATCGGAACAATAATTTATTCGTGTTCGTTAGTTAAACGAGTACCCGAAGGTAAAAAATTATTGACCAAAAATGAGATTTACATCAACGACAAAATCAATAAAGAGGAACGAATTAACAATTTATTAGTTCAACAACCCAACACGAAATTCTTAAATTATCCTTTTGGCTTAACGCTTTATAATATTGCAAAACCAAACCCAGATTCTTCCTATCAAGCTTGGTTAAATAAAAAACCAAATCGTGTAAAAAGACTTAATCGTTTCTTATCCGCAAAACAAGTGGAACGTTTAGGAAAATCTTTTTTTGTAAGTGGATTGTCAAAATTTATAAAAGAAACTGGGGAAGCACCTGTAATTATTGATGAAAAAAAGGCACAACGTTCAAAAGATCGATTAAGTGGATTTTATTACAACAACGGTTTTATCAGAAATAAAGTATCGCTTTCTATAGATTCAATTGATAAGAAAAAAGGAAAGATTGCTTACAAAGTAAACACTGGCAAGCCTTATTTTATTGACTCAATTTCTAAATTTATAGAAACCCCTATTGTGGATAGTTTATACTCATTAGAAGCTAAAAAATCCTTCATAAAAAAGGGAGAACAATATAATTTTTCAAACTTCGATAATGAAAGAAAAAGAATTACCCAATATCTAAGAAATAATGGTGTTTATCATTTTCAAGAAAGCAACATAAAATATGATGCTATTATTGATGATTCAATACAGAAAATAAAAGTAAACTTAAAAATTGAAGATCGATTAGTAAAAAAAGGAGATACACTAATTAAAAAACCCTTTGGTGTATACAAAATAACTCAAGTTAATATTTTTACAAACAATACTTCAAAAAAGGAACGAAATCAATTTAATGATAGTGTAACCTATAAAAATTTCAACATTTACAGTGCTGGTAAATTAAAATACAAACCCAAGGCAATAACAAATGCCATTTTTATTGAAAAAGGAAAACTATTTAGTGATAATGACCGAACATTAACTTCAAAATCACTAAGTAATCTAAAAGTATTTAATTATCCCAATATCGAATACATTGAGGATCCGGCTGATAGCACAAATAGTTCACTCATAGCAAACATTTATTTAATGAGTAAACCTAAATATGTTTGGCAACCCTCTATAGATGTTACTACTTCAGACATTCAACAATTTGGAATCAGTGGAAGAATGGCTTTCACTTGGCGAAATCTTTTTAAAAGAGCAGAAACTTTCGAATTGTCTACTAAAGGAAACATTGGATCTTCAAGAGATTTGGCTAATCCAAATAACGTGTTTTTTAACATCTCAGAATATGGTTTAGAAGGAAAGTTGAGTTTCCCCAGAATTGTATTTCCATTAAATACTCGTAAGATTATAAAAAAAGAAATGCTTCCCACTACTACTGCAACGATTGGTTTAACCAGTCAAAGAAATATTGGGCTAGACAAAGAAAACTTAACTGGAATTTTTTATTACAATTGGGCACCAAAGCAAGGAAATACAATACGTTTTGATTTATTAAACATTCAATTCATCAAGAATTTAAATCCTGAAAATTATTTTAATGTATACACATCATCATATAACACCTTAAATAATTTGGCTCAACTTTACAATGTAGACCCAGATTATTTGGATGATAATAATAATCTAACTACACAAGGAGCTGTTGATTTTATTAATGATGTTGAAAACGGTGTAATAACATTTCCCTCAGATAATAACAACTATAAAATTATTAGAAGTATTGGAGAAAGAAGACTTCGTTTAATTGAAAATAATTTGATTGTTTCTTCAAGTATAACTTTTTTCAAAAACACAAAAGCTAATTTACTAGATAATAATTTTTATTCTATTAGAACAAAAATAGAATCGGCTGGTAATTTGCTTTCATTATTTGCCAATACAAAAAACGAACCCTTAAGTGCTAATGGAAACAAAACAATGTTTGGAATTGAATATTCTCAATACATAAAAAGCGAAGTAGATTTTATTAAACATTGGGATTTTGGCAAAAAAAACACACTTGCAATGAGAGCATTTGCTGGTTTAGCTGTACCATATGGAAACGGACAATCGATTCCATTTTCCAGAAGTTATTTTTCTGGCGGATCTAATGACAATCGAGGTTGGCAAGCATATAGTTTAGGACCAGGCCGAAGTGGTGGAACAAATGATTTTAACGAAGCCAACCTAAAATTAGCCTACAGTTTAGAATATCGTTTTAGAGTTGGTGGAAATTTTTACAGTGCCTTTTTTACTGACATTGGAAACATTTGGAACGTATTTGATAATGTAACAAACAAAGAATACACCTTTAATGGTTTAAATTCATTAGAAGACTTGGCTGTAGGAACTGGAATAGGTTTTAGATATGATTTTGACTTCTTTGTTTTCAGACTAGACTTAGGATACAAAGCTTATGACCCTGGCAGAGAATTAGGAGAAAGATGGTTAAAAGGAATCAACTTTGGCAAAACAGTGCTAAATTTTGGTATTAATTATCCTTTCTAATTTTTTAAATTATTATTTTTGCAAACTATAACCAAAAACAAACAACTATGAGTCACAATATTAAACCGGGTGTTGCAACCGGAGATCAAGTACAAGAAATTTTTAATTACGCTAAACAAAAAGGGTTTGCATTACCTGCAGTTAATGTTGTAGGTTCAAGTACAATAAATGGTGTTTTAGAAACAGCTGCTAAATTAAATGCCCCAGTTATTATTCAATTTTCTAATGGTGGAGCGCAATTTAACGCTGGAAAAGGATTGTCAAATGAGAATCAGAAATCTGCTGTTTTAGGAGCAGTTGCTGGTGCAAAACATATACACACTTTAGCAGAAGCTTATGGCGCTACAGTTATTTTACACACTGACCATTGTGCTAAAAATCTTTTACCTTGGATTGATGGTTTATTAGACGCTTCTGAAAAACATTTTGCTGCTACTGGAAAACCATTATTCAGTTCTCACATGATTGATTTATCTGAAGAGCCAATCGAAGAAAACTTAGAGATTTCTAAAAAATATTTAGAAAGAATGAGTAAAATGGGCATGACTCTAGAAATCGAATTAGGAATCACAGGTGGTGAAGAAGATGGTGTGGATAATTCTGATGTGGATAGCTCTAAATTATATACGCAACCAGAAGAAGTTGCTTATGCTTATGAAGAATTAATGAAAGTAAGTCCAAGATTTACAATTGCGGCTTCTTTCGGAAACGTTCATGGTGTTTACAAACCAGGAAACGTAAAATTAACTCCAAAAATTCTTAAAAATTCGCAAGAATACGTTCAAAACAAATTCAATACAGGAAACAATCCAGTTGATTTTGTATTCCACGGAGGTTCTGGATCTACTTTAGAAGAAATTAGAGAAGCTATTTCTTACGGAGTAATCAAAATGAATATTGATACCGATTTACAGTTTGCTTTCACAGAAGGAATCAGAGATTATATGACTTCTAAAATTGATTATTTAAGAACACAAATCGGAAGTCCTGATGGAGCAGATAGTCCAAATAAAAAATATTACGACCCAAGAAAGTGGGTTCGTGAAGGAGAAGTTACGTTCAACACAAGATTAGAACAAGCTTTTGCCGATTTAAATAACGTGAATACTTTATAAGTTTGTTGTTTGTAGTTTGTTGTTTATTGTTATCAACAAACTATAAACCATTAACAATAAACAAGAAACAAAATTATGGCTTGGTTTAAAAGAAAAGAAAAAGGAATTACAACACCTACTGAAGCTAAAAAAGACGTACCTAAAGGATTATGGTACAAATCACCTACAGGTAAAATTGTTGATCAAGATGAATTAGCAAGAAACTTATGGGTAAGTCCAGAGGATGATTATCATGTACGTATTGGTAGTAAAGAATATTTCGAAATTTTATTCGATAACAATGAGTTTAAAGAATTAGATGCAAATTTAACTTCTAAAGATCCATTAAAATTTGAAGACACAAAAAAATATAGCGAGCGTTTAAAAGACGTTATGGATAAAACCAAACTTAAAGACGCTATTCGTACTGGTGTTGGAAAATCAAAAGGAAAAGACTTAGTAGTTTCGTGTATGGATTTTGCTTTCATTGGAGGTTCAATGGGAGCTGTTGTAGGTGAAAAAATTGCAAGAGCAATTGATTATTCTATTAAACACAAAATTCCATTTGTATTGATTTCTAAATCAGGTGGAGCTCGTATGATGGAAGCGGCATTTTCATTAATGCAATTAGCTAAAACCTCAGCAAAATTAGCACAGTTAGCAGAAGAAAGAATTCCGTATATTTCATTATGTACTGATCCAACTACTGGAGGAACAACTGCATCTTATGCAATGCTTGGCGACATCAACATTGGCGAACCAGGAGCGTTAATTGGTTTTGCTGGACCTCGAGTTGTAAAAGACACTACTGGTAAAGATTTACCTGAAGGTTTCCAAACTTCTGAATTCTTATTAGAGCACGGTTTCTTAGATTTCATCGCTCACAGAAAAGAATTAAAAAACAAAATCAACTTGTATTTGGATTTGATTCAAAATCAAGAAATTAGATAAAAATCAAAATCCCGATAGCCTTTAAAAACTATCGGGATTTTTTTAGAACTAAACTTTAGATTAAAAATTATAACGCACTCCAGCATAAATATTTCTTCCAGGAGCATTAATTCCTGATGCAAATACTCTGTATTGAGTATCTAAAATATTTTCAACCCCGGCAAAAAATGTTCCGCCATTGATTACTTGATAACCTAATTTAAAATTATAGGTTTCCCAAGCTGGCATTCCATTTGCTGGTGCATATTGAGCGTTATCTTCGCCACTTGTTGAATACTCTTTAATATCCTTTTTACCATTGTACAACATATAAGCTTCTAAATTAAGTTTGTTATATGTATACTGTAATCCAACTTTTCCAAAATAAGGCGCAATATGATCTAAAGGTCTTTGAGAACCATCTTCTACTACTCTACCTAATGTGTAATTAAAATTTGCACTAAACAACAAATCTGAAACAATATAAGCACTTAAATTAGTTGAAAATCCAGTAATAAAAGCCTTTCCTTTATTTTGATTGGCCTTCACTTGAGCGTCAAACCCATTATAAGAAACAATACTTTGTCCGTTATAAGTAAAATCATCCGTTACAATCGCATCATATAATCGGGTATAAAAGTAAGTACTTTCTAATTTTACTTTTTTAGAATCCGATTGAACTACTATTCCTAAATCTCCTGTAATTGTTTTTTCAGGTTTTAAATCTTCATTAGGAACAATTAAAGTCCCTAAAGAACTTAATGAACCTGGTACCGATTCGAAAACTTTTGCTAAGTCATCAATATTTGGCGCTCTAAATCCAGTAGCTATATTCGCTTTTAAAGCAAAGTTTTTTGAAGTATTATGCGTAATTCCTAAAGTCCCACTATAAGTGAAATTACCTTGAGAAATTTCATCAAACGGTAATGCAAAGACTGAATTATCAGCTATTGTACTTTTTAATGAGGTATACCCTATTCGTGCTCCAACATTCCAAAATGTTTTATCTGACATCTTTTCGTTATAAGAAACATACAAATCGTTACGCATCATATTGTTATCTCCATTTGGATAACGTGTATCAATATTAGTTACAACTCCTGTATTAATATTTTTTGCATACGCTGTAGATTTCAATGTTTCATAATACGATTCAAAACCATAAAATAATTCTCCTTTTTTAAATTTCTTGTCCAAATCTAAAGAAACCGAAAACATGTCTACATTTTCTTCATTGTGTTGTAAGTTGTAGTTGTTGAATCTTCTGTTATGACGACTTTCTTTTACATTCTGATACGCAACATTTACTTTTAAATCACTATTTAAAAACGCTTTATCTTTTTGCAACGAATAAATAGCTAACAATCTATCTTGAGGTCCGTAATACCATTCAGCAAATTTTAATCCAGAGCTTGTTTTTTCTGTTAATCTATCATAACGATTGATATCTGATGTTGTTGAATATTGAAGATTTAATCCGTGTACAAAACCTGAATTTGTTTTATAGGCCAATTTTTGCATGAAATTATACTGCTTATAAGCCGAACCTACTTGAGTATATTTATCGCTATTAACATTCAGTTGATCTACACCATTAACTGTAGAAACATAATTAGGTCTTTCACCAAAATAATCTCCATTATGATTCTTCTCTTTACCCATTTTTAAATCACCAAAATCATTAAATGAGAAAAAAGTTAACGAAGCAAAATTAGATGTAGCATAATTTAAGTGCAATGCCACTGATTTTTCTTTATTTACAGTACTGTATCGGGTATTAATACCTCCAGTAAATTTGTTGTGAACCTCATCTAAAAACTTAGCATTCTTAGTTGTCATTGCAACTGAACCACCGAGTGCATCACTACCAAATAATGTAGATGACGGCCCATAGAAAACACCTACGTTTTCTAACATATTTTCATCAACTGTAATTACGTTTTGTAAATGTCCAGCTCTAAAAATAAGGTTATTCATTCGCACTCCATCAACAGTAAGCAACACTCTGCTTGCTTCAAAACCTCTAATTACAGGACTTCCGCCACCTTGTTGCGATTTTTGTACAAATAATGCTCCTGAATTTGAAAGCATCTCAGCCGTACTTTGAAAGTTTTGAAAATCGATTTGTTTCGAAGTAATTACTTCAACTTGATTGGGTAATTGTGTATATTTTTTTGGAACTTTATTAGAAATTACCACTTCATTCAATTCGGTCGTAGCGGTATCTTTTGCTGTTTGTGAAAACCCTAAAAAAGGCAATAACAGAACAACATAAAAAATATTTTTTTTCATTTTTATGGATTATTTATTCTTATTTAAATACGTTTTTAACACTGAATACACTTATGCATAATCAGTGAATCAAATACATTAAGAATAAATATTGGGAGGAGGCGAATCTACAATCAAAGATTTAGATTGATAAAAACCCGCATAAACATTAACTTTGATTTGGCAGTTTTTATCTATAAAAGGGAACCATGAAAAAACTGGTTGAAAATAAATCGATTTATAAAACTTATACAGTAAATCTTGTTTTTCTTTAGATTTCGAATCGTGTTGATAAACACCAACCAAAAGTTCGTCTAATTGTTTATTTAATTTGGTTTCTTTAAAATCCCACCAACACCAATACTGAACAGAATCTTTTGAAACTACTTTATCTACAACATCATACATTTGATTGTTGAATTCAAACTCTTTCGAATGTTTCCATTGTAACTTTGTAATCGTTTCAGCTTTGACAAATTTCAAAAGAACCAATTCACTTTTATCAATACCCGCAATCATTTTCCATTTCACTTCTTTTTTAACAGCACGCTTTCTTTGCTGTAGCCAAGAATAGGTTACAACAGCAGGTGCTATCAACATAAATAGCAAAAATATACTAATAATTTGCTTTTTCAATTAGGGATATTAATCGCCAAATATAGTAAAAATTACATTCCACTTCTAATAGCTTCTACAGGGTCTAATTTTGAAGCTGAAATAGCAGGAATAATTCCCGAAATTAATCCAATTAACGCTGCTAATCCTGAACCTAATAACATATTAGCAGCACTTAAAACAAATTCAAAATCCAATGCTGAAGATAAGATTAAAGCGATTACCCAAACTAAAAACATACCAACAATACCTCCAATTAAAGAAAGGATTACTGCTTCAAACAAAAACTGAAACAAAATGAATTTATTCTTTGCACCTAACGCTTTTTGAATTCCAATTAAGTTAGTTCGCTCTTTTACCGATACAAACATAATGTTAGCAATACCAAATCCTCCCACTAAAAGTGAAAACGCACTGATAATCCAGCCAATCATATTCATTTGTCCTACAATGTTATCAATAAAATCGGTAAATCCAGAAAGTACATTTAAAAAGAAGTTATCGATGTCGCCGGTTTTTAAACCTCTAAAATTTCTTAATTTCTGACGTAATTCAGCTTTGAATTCTTCGATATCAATTCCTTTTTCAGGCTTAATTAACATAGCTGGTGTTAAGGCCTTACTATTATCGCCATACATTTTTCTTAAGAAATTAACAGGGAAAAACACGGCTACGTCATTACTATCACCAAACATGCCTTGCCCTTGTTTTTTTAAAACGCCAATAACGGTAAAACGTTGACCATACAAACGTACTTTTTTTCCAATAGGATCACTGTTTTCAAACAAACCTGTAGCCACTTCACTTCCAATTACAATAACGGGACTTCCCGAATTGGACTCCGATTCATTAAACAAACGCCCTTTATCGATTTTAACCGGCTCGATATCAAAAAATTCTTCTGTTGAAGGTTTAACTCGAATAGAATTAACGGTTTTGGAATCGTATTTTATACTTTCGTTTCGGGTAAACAAATTGAATGACATTTTATCAATTCCGTTAACACTTCGTCTTAAATACTCGTATTCTTCGTAAGTTACGTCAGGAAATTGTTGTCTTTTCCATCTTGGCACTTCAGACGGACCAAATGAAAAACGAATTAGATATACGGTATTCATATCCATATCACTCAAATCTTCTTTGATTTTTTTATCCATAGAATCTACCGCGGCCAACACCGCAATAATGGAAAAAATACCAATAGTAACACCTAACAACGACAAAAGGGTACGCAATTTATTGTTGCGCAATGCATTGATGGCAAAACTGAAACTTTCTGAAAGTAATCGTAAATATAAAAGCATAATACTGA
>CAZCIV010000023.1:0-15442 GCA_964498595.1 uncultured Flavobacterium sp. | reverse complement strand
GTAACCCTAGCCCAGATGGTAGTGGCATCCTTTTTGTTTTTCGAGCATTTCTTTTACAATGAAATAACGAATTGTTTTTAGGATTCGATAAAAACAAAAAGATAGAGCGGACAGCTGGAACAAGCTTCTTGTAAAATTATAACACTTGTTCGTTGATTTGTTAAAAATCTTTACTTACTTTTGTGACTTTCAAATCAAAAACTATGAGACCAGACTTATTTCAATCTCCAGATTATTATTTATTAGACGAATTATTATCTGACGAACATAAAATGGTGCGTGATGCTGCACGTGCTTGGGTAAAAAAAGAAGTATCTCCAATTATTGAAGAATACGCGCAAAGAGCAGAATTTCCAAAACAAATCGTAAAAGGTTTAGGAGAAATTGGTGGATTTGGTCCCTACATTCCGGTAGAATATGGCGGTGCTGGATTAGATCAAATTTCTTATGGATTAATCATGCAAGAAATTGAAAGAGGAGATTCAGGTGTACGTTCTACTTCTTCAGTTCAATCTTCATTGGTTATGTATCCAATTTGGAAATACGGAAACGAAGAACAAAGAATGAAATATTTACCAAAATTAGCCACTGGAGAATTCATTGGTTGTTTTGGTTTAACTGAGCCAGATTTTGGTTCAAATCCAGGTGGAATGGTAACTAATTTTAAAGATATGGGCGATCATTATCTTTTAAATGGTGCTAAAATGTGGATTTCGAATGCGCCTTTTGCTGACATTGCAGTTGTTTGGGCTAAAAACGAAGAAGGAAGAATTCACGGATTAATTGTGGAAAGAGGAATGGAAGGTTTTTCAACTCCTGAAACACATAATAAATGGTCATTAAGAGCTTCTGCAACTGGAGAGCTTATTTTTGACAACGTAAAAGTTCCAAAAGAAAACTTATTACCAAACAAATCTGGATTAGGAGCACCACTAGGATGTTTAGATTCAGCACGTTATGGTATTGCATGGGGAGCGATTGGAGCAGCAATGGATTGTTACGATACGGCTTTACGTTATTCAAAAGAAAGAATTCAGTTTGATAAACCAATTGGAGCTACTCAATTACAACAAAAGAAATTAGCTGAAATGATTACTGAAATCACAAAAGCGCAATTATTAACTTGGAGATTGGGCGTTTTAAGAAACGAAGGAAAAGCTACTTCGGCTCAAATTTCGATGGCAAAAAGAAACAATGTTGACATGGCGTTAACAATTGCTCGTGATGCACGTCAAATGCTTGGTGGAATGGGAATTACAGGTGAATATTCCATCATGAGACACATGATGAACTTAGAATCTGTAGTGACTTACGAAGGAACTCACGATATTCACCTGTTAATTACAGGTATGGATGTAACTGGTTTCCCTGCATTCAAATAATTAAACAATAGATAAAATTGATACAAAATGCTTCTCTTTTTAGGGAAGCATTTTTACATTTGTAGTGTACAGATTCAAAACCAAAAGAAGTTAGAATTTCGTATATAGAAATAAAAATTGCCCTATGAATATTCAAACCATAAACCAATCGATTCAAAATCAAAAAGAACAATTATTAAATCATTCATTATACAACAAAGTTAAAACGATTGAAGATTTACATTGTTTCTTAGAAAACCACATTTATGCGGTTTGGGATTTTATGTCATTACTAAAAGCCTTGCAGAATAAATTAACTTGCACTACAACTCCGTGGTTACCCATTGGAAATCCTGAAATTCGTTATTTAATTAATGAAATTGTTGTAGCTGAAGAAACCGATTTAACTATTGATGGAACACGTCAAAGTCATTTTGAAATGTATTTGGATGCGATGACACAATGTGGTGCTTCTACAACTCAGATTAATGCATTTTTGAAGAATGTGGAAGAAACAAAAAACATTTTTGTATCGATAAAACAAAGTGATTTACATCCGAATGTGAAAGCGTTTTTAGATTTTACTTTCCGTGTGATTGAACAAGGAAAACCTCATGAGATTGCAGCTGCTTTTACTTTTGGAAGAGAAGATTTGATTCCGAATATGTTTACCGAAATTTTAAAAAGCTTTCAGCAAAACTTCCCAGAAACTGATTTATCAAAACTAATTTATTATTTTGAAAGACATATTGAATTAGACGCCGATGAACACGGTCCAATGGCCATGCAAATGATTACTGAACTTTGTGGTGATTCTGAACAAAAATGGAATGAAGTAGAAGAAGTTTCGATTTTAGCATTAGAAAAGAGAATCGGACTTTGGAATGCTATTGAAGAGCAAGTAGAATTGAAACATGAATTAGTATAAAACGAAAAGCGAGAATTTCTTCTCGCTTTTTTATTGTTCTGGTGCTATTTCAATTTCCAATCCTTCTAAATCTTCCGTGATTGGAATTTGACAACCTAATCGTGAATTATCTTTTACGTGATAGGCTTCCCAAAGCATTGCTTCTTCATCTGGATTGCGTTCTAAAGAAACTACATCATTTAAAACATAACACTGACAAGAAGCGCACATTGCCATTCCGCCACAAACACCAACGGTTCCTTCTTCTGCTAATTCATACGAACGAATTAACTCCATGATGTTCATATTCATGTCGGTTGGGGCTAATACTTCGTGTTTAACTCCGTTTCTGTCGGTTATAAAAATGGTTACGTCTTGGCTCATATTAATCAATCGATTTTACAACGGCTTTTTCAGCTTCTTTTCTTGTTCCATCAAATCCATCTATTCCAGAAACTGTAGTGTATTTTAACACATAACGTTTTCCAGGATTGATTCTGTTGTACACACTTTGGCACATTAAAGTAGCTTCGTGGAATCCACATAAAATCAACTTTAATTTTCCTGGATATATATTTACGTCTCCAATGGCATAAATTCCTTCGATGTTGGTTTGATAATCTAAAGCGTTATTAACTTTGATAGCGTTCTTTTCGATTTCTAATCCCCAGTTGGCAATTGGTCCTAATTTTGGTGTTAGTCCGAATAGTGGAATAAAATAATCGCATTCTGCTTTCATTCTGGCTCCGTTAACTTCTATGTCAACAGCGGTAATTCTCTCACTACCATTAAAACCAACAACTTCTGCAGGAGTAACTAATTTAATTTTTCCAGCGTTCTTTAATTCTTGTACTTTTTCTACTGAATCCAATGCACCACGAAATTCGTTTCTTCTGTGAACTAAAGTCACTGAATTTGCAACATTCGACAAGAAAATGCTCCAATCTAAAGCCGAGTCACCTCCACCAGCGATTACGATATTTTTTCCACGATATTTTTCTGGATCTTTAACGAAGTAATCCACTCCACGGTCTTCTTTTTCGTAGAATTCGATATCTTTTAAAATAGGCTTTCTTGGCTCGAAAGTTCCTAATCCACCTGCAATAGCTACTGCTTTTGCATGATGTTGTGTTCCTTCGTTAGTGATAACAATGAAAGTTCCATCTTCTAATTTTTGGATGGTTTCCGCAGTTTCACCTAAGGTAAATCCAGGTTGAAACTGTTTGATTTGTTCCATTAAATTCGTTACCAAATCTCCAGCTAAAACTGAAGGATAACCAGGAATATCGAAGATTGGTTTTTTTGGATACAATTCAGCTAATTGCCCGCCAGGTTGTGGCAAAGCATCAATGATATGACATTTAAGTTGTAAAAGTCCGGCTTCGAAAACGGCAAAAAGTCCCGTAGGACCAGCACCGATTATAAGAATATCTGTTTGAATCATTTTTTAAATTTTGAAAGTAGCAAAGTAACAAACTCGTAAAGTGTAGAAATATGATTTATGTCATACTATTGCTTTACTAAGCAATATTTTCTACGGTTTCAATTTGAGGTACGTATTTTTTGATTGTGGTTTCTACACCAGCTTTCATGGTGCTGATACTTAAACTACAATTGGTACACGCTCCTTCTAAACGAACTTTAACATGTTTGTCTTCAATAATTTCTACTAATGAGATGTTGCCACCATCCGAATTCAAAAACGGACGAATTTCGTCTAATGCTTTTTCAACATTCTCTTTTATTTCTAATGTAGTCATATTTTTTTGTTTTCAGTCGCAGTTTTCAGTCGCAGTAAACAGCTTAAACTGTAAACTGAGACTGTAAACTGAATACTATTTTTTTACAGCAGAACAACCTGCCATTGTTGTTATTTTGATAGCTTCTGTTGGCGGTAATGTTTCATTACGATTTACCGTTTCTTGCACTACGTTTCTTGTGATATTTTCGAAAACACTTTCTAAAATTGAAGCCGTTTGCAATGCTGCTGGACGACCGTAATCTCCTGCTTCACGAATGCTTTGTACTAATGGCACTTCACCTAACAAAGGTACTTGTAAATCTTCTGCTAAGTTTTTAGCTCCTTCTTTACCAAAGATATAATATTTATTTTCAGGAAGTTCTTCTGGTGTGAAATATGCCATATTTTCGATAATTCCTAAAACAGGAACATTAATCGATTCTGACATAAACATCGAAACTCCTTTTTTAGCATCGGCTAAAGCCACAGCTTGTGGTGTACTTACAACAACTGCTCCTGTAATTGGTAACGATTGCATAATTGATAAGTGAATATCGCCTGTTCCTGGTGGTAAATCGATTAGCATGAAATCTAATTCGCCCCAGTTGGCATCAAAAATCATTTGATTTAGAGCTTTGGCAGCCATTGGACCTCTCCAAATAACCGCTTGGTCTGGTTTTGTAAAAAATCCGATAGATAGAATTTCTACTCCATAACTTGCAACAGGTTGCATTTTTGATTTTCCATCTACCTCAACTGAAATAGGTTTCGAATTTTCAACATCAAACATTATGGGCATTGAAGGTCCATAAATATCAGCATCTAAAACCCCAACTTTGAATCCCATTTTAGCTAATGAAACAGCTAAATTTGCTGTAATTGTAGATTTACCAACACCACCTTTTCCAGAAGCAACAGCGATAATATTTGAAATTCCTGGAATTTGTTTTCCGCGAATCAAATTAGGATTTTCTGGTTTTTCTGGTGCTTCTACTTTGATGTTTACTTTTACTTTCGCTTTTTCGTATACTTTCTCGTGAATTACCTTGATAATATCTACTTCAGCACGTTTTTTAATATGCAAAGCAGGTGTTGATAAAAGTAAATCTACTACAACCTCATCGCCGAAAGTAATTACATTTTGAACTGCACCACTTTCCACCATGTTTTTGCCTTCACCTGCAACCGAAATAGTTTCTAATGCAGCTAAAATTTCTTTTCTATCTAATTTCATTTTTTCGATTTTTTTACAAATCAGTTTAAAGCAGAATAATTTACGTTTTTATTCAGACTGATTTTAGATTGCAAAGATAATAAGAAGTTTAGGAGTTTAAAACTTAAAAAGTTTAAAGTTTTCTTATAATTGAATCGTTAGAATTTATTGTGTGCCAAAATTAGAACTCTGGTTCCCAAAAATGTTTTTCGAAATCAATAATTTGATTGTCGACAACTTGAATTCCTTCGTTTTCTAAAAGTTGTTGCATTAAATTTGTGCCTTCAAAATGATGTTTACCAGAAAGCAATCCTTTTCTATTAACAACTCGATGCGCGGGAACATCTTCTAAGTTATGAGATGCATTCATTGCCCAACCTACCATTCGAGCAGAGCGTGCTGCGCCAAGTGCTTTTGCTATAGCGCCATAAGAAGTTACTTTCCCTTCGGGAATTTGGCGAACGATTTCGTAAACACGTTCAAAAAAGTTGTCGTTATTGGATGTTGCCTTTTTCAAATATTAAAAAAACATTTTATATAAGGAAGAAACCGCTACAATTCCGGTTAATGCGGCAATTAAGAAATTGATATTTTGAACTATAAAAGTAAGTTTGTGCTCAATTTTCTTGAAAAACTTAGCATATAGATAAAACACAAAATAAGTTCCTGAAGCTGCAGCAAACGAAAACAAAAAAATAGAAATGATATCATATTGAAACAATTCTTTTGAAGCCATCATTAAAGTAGTTAAAGCATACCAAGGAATCGCAAACATATTAAAAGAAGACAACGCCATTCCGTAAAAGAAACGATTTCTTTTCTTGTCAATTTTCACTTCAATTTCTCTTTTCTTTTTGGCATTGAATCCCATTATAGTGAAAGCAATGGTTAAACCTATAAAAATAAAAGTTCCGATTTTTTTTAATCCTTCACTAAAGATTGGATTAGCATCTAAGAATTTTGCAAAATAAGTTCCTAAAAAACTTTGGATAAAAACCACTACAACTGCTCCTAAAGCAAAATTTAAGGCTTGTTTTTGACTTTCTTTGATGCTGATTTTAGCAATCGTCATATTCAACATACCCGGAATAATGATACCGCCTATGGAAATTATCAAACCTAGAAAAATGGCTAAAACAAACGTCATAAATTGATTTTTATCAAAAGTAAGGAAGAATATTGAAATGAATGTAACAAAGATTACTTAATTCGGAACTTAATATAGGTAATAGGTTTGTTTACTTCTAAATACTGACTTTCGTAAAACGTTTGAATTCCAGTTACTTCTGCTGGCGCTCCTTCATTTTTGTAAATATTGTGATTGGCATAAATTACTTCATGACCTAAACCATGCAACAATCCTAAAGTATAACCATGCATAAATTCTGAATCGGTTTTTAAATGCATCAATCCGCTTGGTTTTAGGATTTTTTTGTAGCGGTCTAAAAACTCAGCATTGGTCATTCTGTGCTTCGTTCTTTTGTATTTGATTTGTGGATCTGGGAAAGTAATCCAAATTTCAGACACTTCGTTTTCAGCAAAAATATGATTGATTAACTCGATTTGTGTTCTAACAAAAGCTACATTATTCATACCCGATTCTACCGCAGTTTTTGCACCACGCCAAAATCTTGCCCCTTTAATATCTATTCCAATGAAGTTTTTATTTGGAAATTTTTCGGCTAAACCAACAGAGTATTCTCCTTTTCCACAGCCTAATTCTAATACAATTGGATTATCGTTTTTAAAGAAATCACAACTCCATTTTCCTTTTAACGGAAATTGATCTCCCACCACTTCTTCTCTGGTTGGTTGAAATACATTAGTAAACGTTTCGTTTTCTTTAAATCGCTTTAATTTATTTTTACTTCCCACTTCTAAATAATTTTGGGCAAAATTAATCAAATAATTAGCAACACAAATAAACTTTTAATAATGTTTCAATAACCTTAACATTAGATAGGTTTTCGTTTTTTGCATAAAACTTTTATTTTGAAATCGCAATTAATAAAAAGTTGCGCAAGCAACACCGATGAAAAAATAGCGATTCCATATGTGACCGCTAAAAAATATAATCCACACATATGAAAAAACGTAAAGTTGAAGTGGCTATAATTTCCGATGTTCATCTTGGAACGTATGGTTGCCATGCGAAAGAATTATTGGATTATTTATCTTCGATAAAACCTAAAATTTTAATTCTAAATGGCGATATTATTGATATTTGGCAATTTAGAAAATCTTACTTCCCATCGAAACACTTAGAAGTAATTAAGAAAATTATTTCGATGAGTACTAAAGGTACAAAAGTGTACTACATTACCGGAAATCATGATGAATTTCTGAGAAAGTTTACCGATTTACACATGGGAAACATCAGTTTAATTGATAAACTCGTATTGGAATTAGACCACAAAAGAGCTTGGATTTTCCACGGTGATGTTTTTGACGCTTCGATTACTCAAGCCAAATGGTTGGCCAAATTAGGTGGTTGGGGTTATGATATTCTCATTTTAATTAACCGTTTCATCAATTGGGTTTTAGCCCGATTTAACAAAGAACCGTATTCGCTTTCGAAGAAAATTAAAAACAATGTAAAATCTGCTGTTAAATTTATCACTAACTTTGAAAATGTTTGTGTGGAATTGGCAATAGAAAACGACTACGATTATGTAATTTGCGGACACATTCACGAACCCAAAATTGAGTTCATGGAAAATGAAAAAGGAGAAGTTTTCTATTTGAATTCAGGCGATTGGGTAGAAAATTTAACCGCATTGGAATACAATAACAAAAAGTGGAAATTATACCAACACGATAGAAATTTTAGTTCGGAGGAAAATGAGTATAATTTTGAAGATGAAAATAAATTAGCCGAACAATTTATTGCGGTTTTGAAAAAGTAATGAAGAAAAAAATACTCATAGCGCCATTAAACTGGGGTTTAGGACATGCCACAAGATGTATTCCTATTATAAAAGCATTGGAAGAAAATGGTTTTGAACCCATTATTGCTTCTGACGGAGTAGCTTTAGCTTTATTAAAAAAAGAATTTCCAAATCTTTTGAGTATTGAATTACCCGCTTATAACATTCAATATGCAGAAAAAGGCAAAAACTTTAAGTGGAAAATAGCGCTTCAAATGCCAAAAATGATGATGGCCATCAAAAAAGAGAAATCAAAAATCAATAAGATTATCGAAAACTATGAAATTGATGGAATTATTAGCGATAATCGATTGGGCGTTTATTCTTCAAAAGTGCCTTCTGTTTTTATCTCACACCAATTGAATGTACTTTCTGGAAAAACTTCTTGGTTGACTACCAAATTGCATTCACGTTACATTTCCAAGTTTGATGCTTGTTGGGTTCCTGATGTTTCTAGTGTAGAAAATTTGTCGGGAAAATTAGGTCATCCTGAAAAGATGATGAATACTATTCATTACATCGGACCATTAAGTCGAATTGAAAAAAAATCATTACCAATTAAGTACGATATTATGGTCTTGTTATCAGGACCAGAACCGCAACGTACTTTATTGGAAAAGAAACTAACTAAAGAATTAGAAAATAGTTCAAAAGAAATTCTTTTTGTAAAAGGAATCGTGGAATCGCAACAGCAAATCGAGAAAGTAAATTCGATTACCTATTACAATTTCATGAATTCGGAACAATTAAGTACCGCTTTTAACGAAAGTGAATTTGTGGTTTGTCGCTCGGGTTATACTACGGTTATGGATTTGGCAAAGTTGGAGAAAAAAGCGTTTTTTATTCCGACTCCTGGTCAATACGAACAAGAATATTTGGCTAAAAAGTTTAAATCGGAAATTGTGGCTCCAAGTTGCAAGCAAGAGAAATTCAAAGCTTCCAAATTAGAAAAAATTCACTTTTACAAAGGATTTAAGGATTTTTCGGTTGACCCGAATTGGAACGAATTATTTCGTCTTTTCCAAAGTAAATGAAAATTCTGAACCAACACCTATTTGACTTTCCACATAAATTTTCTCATCGTGCCCTTCAATGATGTGTTTCACGATAGCTAATCCTAAACCAGAACCACCTTCACTTCTCGCACCACTTTTATCAACTCGATAAAAACGTTCAAATAAACGTGGAATGTTTTGTTTGGCAATTCCTTCACCGTTATCGGTAATTCTTACGATGACTTTATTTTTGGTTAAATCTTCGATTCCAACTTCAGTTGTTCCTCCTTTTTTACCGTATTTGATGGAATTTACAACTAAATTCGTTACTACTTGCTGGATTTTTTCCTGATCGGCCATCACCCAAATAGGTTTAGCGTATTTCATATCGAAAGTCAAGGTAATGTTTTTGTTTGCTGCTTTCATTTCGAACAAATCAAACACATTTTGAATCACCTCAACAATATTAAATCGGGTTACATCTAAATTAATTTCACCAACTTCTAATTTGGTAATCATATCTAAATCTTTCACAATGTAAATTAGGCGCTCCACTCCTTTTTCGGCACGTTCTAAATATTTTTTACGAATGTTTTTATCTTCCATCGCGCCATCAAGAAGCGTAAGCAAATAACCTTGAATCGTAAAAAGAGGCGTTTTTAATTCGTGTGAAACGTTTCCTAAAAATTCTTTTCGGTATTCTTCTCTAATTTTTAAGGTTTCGATTTCTAATTTTTTATCTCGGGCGAATTTTTTTACTTCTTTCGTCAAGGTAGCCATATCTGTAGTTACGGGTTGATTTACATAAGAAGTAGTTTCTAAAAGCGAGACATCATCATAAATTTTCTTAACACGTTTGTAGATAAAATGCTCCACTCTAAATTGAATTAAAAAGAATGTCGCTGCATAAAAAATAAGCGAAAAAGCAAAAACAACCGGTAAATTTAATGACTGAACAAAATAATGATATAAAAAAATAGTCGCTAAAAAGAACAAGGTTACATATAACGATGACTTTAAAGCGAACTTATAAGATTTTTTAAATTTTAATTGCATTAAAATTCGATTTTATATCCCACTCCTTTAATGGTTTTAAAGAAGCTATCTCCAATTTTTTCTCTTAATTTTCTGATGTGAACATCGATAGTCCTACCTCCAACAACTACTTCGTTACCCCAAACTTTGTCTAAGATTTCTTCGCGAGTAAATACTTTTCCGGGTTTTGTAGCTAACAAATAGAACAATTCAAACTCTTTACGAGGCAAAATGATTTCTTCGCCCTCTTTAATGATTTTGTATTCTTCTCTGTTGATTTCGATATTTCCTACCGTTAAAGTTGTAGTTGACGAAACGCCTTCAACACCTTTTAATCTTCTTAATAATGCTTGTACTTTACTTACCAAAACTTTTGGTTTAATAGGTTTTGCAATGTAATCATCAGCACCAGCATCAAAACCGGCTACTTGCGAGTAATCTTCAGAACGGGCTGTTAAAAAGGTAATAATCGTATCTTGAAGTTCTGGAATTTTTCTAATGTTTTCACAAGCTTCCATTCCGTCCATTTCGGGCATCATAACATCCATGATAATTAATTGCGGATGCTCTTTTTTTGCTTTTGCGATAGCTTCTTTTCCATTGGAAGCTGTTACAATTTGATAACCTTCCTGAGAAAGATTGTATCCTACAATTTCTAAGATATCTTGCTCATCATCAACCAATAAGATCTTAATGTCTTTTTTCTTCATTACAAAATTTGTTGTGTTTTGGTTTGTAAAGGTAAAGATAAAATAAAATGTTCAAAGAAGTTTACGATTATTTAATCTATTAACAATTAGGTAACGCATTCGCAACCAATTCATAACAAGTAAATAACTTTACTATAACACTACAGCAGTTCCTTTGCACAAATTTAACAACACAACATGAAACTACGTTATTTATTATTATCATTATTCTTTACAGCAGCAATGTTTGCTCAAAATGGAACGGTTACCGGAACTATTTTAGATAAAGAATTTAACAACGAACCTTTACCTTTTGCTAACATTATTATTAAAGGTACTAAACAAGGATCTTCAACCGATGAAAATGGGAAATACTCTATTTCATTAAAACCGGGAAGCTATACATTAGTAATAGGATATTTGGGATATGAAACCAAAGAAATTCCTTTTACTATCAAAGCAAACGAGAAAAAAGTAATCAACCACACGTTAGAAGCTAGTGGTGTACAGCTTAACGATATTGAAATTGTTCAAACCGTTCTGAAAGAGAAAGAAAGTGTTTTACTTCAAGAACAACAAAAAGCCGTTGAGATTAAGCAAGCGATTGGTGCTCAGGAATTATCAAGAAAAGGAGTTAGCAATGCCGAAGCTGCTGTAACCAAAACCAGTGGTGTTACGAAACAACAAGGTGTAAAAAATGTGGTTGTAAGAGGTTTAGGAGATCGATACAACTCAACTTCTTTAAATGGATTGGCTTTACCATCTGACGACCCAGAATATAAAAATATTTCCCTTGATTTCTTTGGAACAGAATTAATTCAAAATGTTGGAATTAACAAAACCTTTAGTTCTTCTATTTTAGGAGATGTTGGTGGTGCTAATATTGACATTACTTCAAAAGAATTAGGCAAAGACAAAGAAATTGAGATTAGTTTTTCAAACGGAATCAACAATCAAACGGTTAATGAAAATTTCAAACTTATTGATGGAACGAATTGGTTTGGTACCCAAAGAACAAAAAATTCTATTTCAAGTATTACCGTTTATGATTTTAAAAACAATTTAAAACCAAACGAACAAAATTTACAAACCAATAATGGGTTTTCAATTTCAGGAGGAAGAAAATTTAAAATTGGTAAAGGAAAATTATCATTATTCTTGGTAGGAAGTTTTGATAATAGCTATTTATATACAGAAGGAAACATTAAACAAACAAATTCACTAGGACAAGTTTATTTGAATCAAAATTTCAATAAATACAACTATAATGTTTCACAATTGGTTATGAATAATATGAAATATAAATTTGGGAAAGGGCATTCCATAGCGCTGAACAACATTTTAATTCATAACAACAATCAATCATACGGTGATTATTTTGGTGAAAACAATCCCGAACAAACGGGCGACATGGAACTTTTAGTTCGTCAGCAAGTAAACGATAATTTATTATTTGTAAATCAATTAATTGGTGATTTTAGAATTACAGACAAATTAAAATACCATATTGGATTAGCACTAAATACGGTTACCGGTAACGAGCCAGACAGAAGATCTAATAATTATTTATTTAGAGATGGTTTTTTTGCTCCTCAAACCAATAGTGCTGGAGAAAACGAACGCTTCTACTCAAATTTGAAGGAAAAAGATTTAGTTGCAAATTCGTTTTTTAACTATGATTTTGGTTCAGAAAACAAAACACGCATTTTTGAATTAGGTGGAGATGTTAGATATACAAAGAGAGATTTTCAAAGTATCATTTTCAACCACGATTTTTCAACAAGAACTGCAATAGATGTAAATAATCCTGATTTAATTTTCAATCAAACTTCTTTAGATAATGGAATTTTTGAATTAGAAACAGGAAGAGGAACAGCAAGTAATCCAAGAGTTTTTGACCCATTTACTTACAATGCTGTTCGATTTATTGGTGCTGGTTACGGAAAATATACACATTCTTTCAACGAAAATCTGGTGGCTGTTGTTGGAGTTAGAGGAGAATTTGCTTTCCAAGAAGCTAAATATGATACCAATATTTCAAGCAGTGCTACAAATGGAAAAGCCAATTTAGAAGATTTGTATCTATTACCGAGTCTATCTTTAAAATATAACTTCAATGAAAATTCAATTTTAAGATTTAACTCCAGTAAAACTTATACCTATCCTCAATTTAAAGAAATCGCTCCATTTAAGTATCAAGATGTAAGTTTTTCTAGTCAGGGTAATCCCGATTTGAATCCATCAGAAAACTACAATTTTGATTTGAAATTTGAAAGATTCTTTGGTAAAGGGGAACTGGTTTCAATTACTGGTTTTGGAAAACAAATCCTAAATCCTATTGCTCGTTCCGAAATTCCTAGTGGAGGAAACACCTTGACTTATTTAAATATTGGTGAAAGAGCTAACGTTTTTGGAGTTGAAATTGAATTAAGAAAAAACATTTTAAACAACCCAGACGATGCTACTTTTAAAAATGCACTTTCATTTGGATTAAACGCTTCTTACTTACATTCTAAAGTAAATTTAGATAGAAATTCAGTGGCGCAATTCACAAAAAACACAAGCGAACTTGAAGGAGCAACACCTGTATTGATTAATTCAGACTTAACGTATACAAGAAAATTAAACAACGAATCTATTTTAACAAGCACCTTAGTATTGAATTACTTTAGCGATAGAGTTTACTCAATTGGAACTCGTGGTTTTGAAAATATTATTGAAAAATCTATCCCAACATTAGATTTTGTAGCGAAATTGAATGTTAACAAAAAATACAACATTAGTTTAAAAGGACAAAACCTTTTAAATCCTAATTTCCAATTAAGTAGAGAAGGTGCTAACAACGGAGATAATGTAGTGTTAAGAGATTTTAAAAGAGGTGTAAACTTATCGTTAGGATTTGGTGTAAATTTCTAATTTTTAATGACATTAATAACAAATTTTTCATATAAAAAAAACGTTCTATTAATAAGTCAATCTTAGATTTGCTTCATTAAATAACACAAATTATAAACAAAAATGAAAAAAATTCTTTTAACAGCTTTAGCTTGTTCTACTTTACTTTTTAACTCTTGTACAACTGAAGATGATTCAACAACAAGTGGACCATCAACAGAAAATTTATCTGGAAATCTTACTACAAATTTAAGATTACAAAACGATGGAACTGAATATGTATTAAACGGAACTTTGCTTGTTAAAGACGGTGCAACTTTAACTATTGATGCTGGTGTTACAATCAAAGCTTTAGCAGGAGGAACAGACGTGTATATTCTTGTAGAAAAAGGAGGAAAAATAATCGCTGACGGAACTCCTTCTAATCCAATTCGATTTACATCAAACGCAAGTAATCCAGCTCCTGGTGATTGGGGAGGATTAATAATTAATGGAAAGGCTCCTATTAGTAGACAAGCTTCAAGTGCAAGTAACGCAGCTACGGAAGTAAATAATAACATTTTCTTTGGTGGTGATGTAAGTAATGATAATTCTGGAATTTTAGATTATGTTGTTTTAGAGTACACTGGAGCTCGTATTGACGATGAAACAGAGCACAATGGATTAACCCTTAATGGTGTTGGTTCTGGAACTACAATTTCTAACATTTTTATTAAAAATGGAGATGACGATGCAATTGAATTCTTCGGTGGAACTGTTAATGCTTCAAATATTTTAGTAGTAAATCCAAAAGATGATATGTTTGACTTCTCTCAAGGATATACAGGAACTTGTAGCAACTTATACGGAATTCGTGAAACAGGATATATAGCTGTTACTTCTGACCCAAGAGGAATTGAAGCAGACGGAAACTTAGATGGAAACTCTCCAACAGACATTAACCAATCTAATTTCACAATCAACGGAATTACAATTATCCACAAAGGAGGAATTGAATTAACGGATGCTATGAAAATCAGAAGGGGTGCTACAGCTACCATTACAGGAGCCTATGTTGAAGTAGGAACTTCATCTTCATTTGCTGATTTCATAGATCTTAACGACTCTAGAGGAAATGCAACAGCGGCAACAAATATTACTGCTGTAGGTAATGCTGCGAATGGATTAAACATTAACGATAACGTAAACGGACCAAGCGCTACTTTAACTGTATCAAACGGAACTTCAGGTTCAGTAGCAACTAGTTTGTTTACTTGGACAGGATATAGCTTCTAATTTGAACTAAAAAACAACAACTAAATCCCTCAACTGAGGGATTTTTTGTTTGGCATTGTATTTGCACTAAAAAAATAACTATCTTTACACAATTATTAAGTTGTACATGAAAAAAAAATACTATTATATTTTTATTCTATTGATTTTGTTTTCTTTCGGTCTTCAGGCGCAAGAGAGCAAATCTTCTATTGCAACAAAATCTCAAGAACCTACAATTGAGGGATTAACTATTTACCCAAATCCAGTAAACTCTGGAAAAATTTACATTACTACTAAATCGTCTCTAGACAAGAAAGTAGAAATTTTTAATGTACTTGGAAAAAAAGTATTAGAGACGGTTATTACTTCTAAAGAAGTAAATGTGAGTAATTTGGCTGCTGGAGTCTACATCATTAAAATAAAAG
>CAZCIV010000022.1:0-15492 GCA_964498595.1 uncultured Flavobacterium sp. | reverse complement strand
TCTTTTCTTTCTCTCAATGAATATGCAAATCGTAATGGAACAATGGAATTAATTAAAAGTAGATTAATAAATGATTTAGAAAGTTTTTTTACTTTTTTAGAACTCGTTTTATCAAAATTATAATGTGTTTCCCAATACTGACTTACCTCTACGCTAAAAACCTGATACAATTCATTTATTGAACTGCTATTCATAACCAAAGAAAATAAATTCTTACGATGATAATACAAATTGGCTAATTGCGCTAATCGAATAGTAGGAAAATTATCTGGGCGATGTTTGAAAAATTCTACCGTATCAGAAACTCTTTCAAATAATTGATGTTTTTGAACTAAATAAAAATAATTTGATTTCAATTCCTTTGCATAACTATCCTGAAAATCATGAGAAAGTAAATTTGCTTGTCCAAGTAACAAAGCTTCTAATGATTCTAAAGAATGAGATTCTTTTCGAACAACTGAAAATGGAATAGATTTAGCAATTTTATAAAATATTTCACCATTTGAATTCAACCCAAAATTTTTAGCTATTAGACAAAACAAAACCGCTTCCCAATCGTGGTTAGAAATTTCCGCTAATTCAAAAATCAATTGCGATTTTCGTTCTAACCGTTCAAAAAACAAGCGTTCTTGCCAATTTTTAAAGACAAAATCATCTACATTTCCAATTTCATTTTCACAATAAATCCAAGATTTCTGACTTACTAACGATTGATAATTATGTAAATCCGAAAGCGCAACAAATTCTTTAAGTTCTAAAGTTGGAATTTCGGAATTATCTTTTCTAAAAACAGGCACATCATGTTCCCAAACGACATGTAAAATCACTGAATCGTAATTCGAATCTTTTTCATGATTATGAACATACCAATCCGATGACTTGAGATGAATTTCAACATTTCCAGCCCATTTTTGATTTCCAATAATAAGTTGTGCATTAAAAAAATCAGGTCCGGCAAGTTGTAAATATTGACCTGAATTGAGAATCTGTATCGATTCTCCTTTAGTAGTTTTTAAATTGGCAATATCAAATTTCTTGAATTGCCACACGTGGTGCAAATAATCTTCTTTCATTCTGTATGGCGTATATAATTGAAAAACAAAGATAAAAAAAACCTGTAAAAAATAAAATCTTACAGGTTTTTAAAAATAATACTTAATAAATTATTTTATCGAATTGATAATATCATGTTTTGTAATAATATGATGTTTTCCGTTTCCTAAATCAATTAAAACTGCTTGATTTTCTTTCGTGATTAATTTAGAAACTTCTTCTACTGGTGTTCCTAATTTTACAATTGGAAATGGTTTCCCCATTACTTCACGAATTGGTCGTTCAGCTGTATTTTTATCGGTGATATAACTTTGGAATAAATCAGATTCATCGACAGAACCTACAAATCCATTTACATCAACTACCGGGATTTGAGAGATTTTATATTTTCTCATTCTTTCAATAGCATGCGAAACTAATTCTTCAGTACGAACAATTACTAATGGTTTTTCGATATGCTCTTTGATTAAATCTTCAGCTTTTGTGATTTCTTCATCTAAGAAACCTCTTTCGCGCATCCAATCATCGTTAAACATCTTCCCAACATAACGGCTTCCAGAATCGTGAAATAAGACCACAACTACATCTTCTGGGCCAAAGTGTTCTTTTAACTGCAACAAACCTTTTACAGCGGCTCCTGCAGAGTTTCCAACAAAAATTCCTTCTTCTAAAGCGATTTTTCTGGTGTAAACTGCGGCATCTTTATCTGTAACTTTTGTAAAACCATCGATTAAAGAAAAGTCAACATTCTTTGGTAAAATATCTTCACCAATTCCTTCTGTAATGTATGAGTAGATTTCGTTCTCATCAAAAATTCCAGTTTCGTGATATTTTTTGAAAACCGAACCATACGTATCAATTCCCCAAATTTTGATGTTTGGATTTTTTTCTTTTAAATATTTAGCTACACCGGAAATCGTCCCTCCTGTACCAACACCTACTACGAAATGCGTAATTTTCCCTTCTGTTTGTTCCCAAATTTCTGGACCTGTTTGCTCGTAATGTGCGATAGCGTTACTTGGGTTATCGTATTGATTTACGTACCAAGAATTTGGAATTTCTTCACCTAATTTTTTAGAAACCGAATAATAGGAACGAGGATCAGTTGGCTCAACATCTGTTGGACAAACAATCACCTTAGCACCAACAGCACGAAGAATATCTGATTTTTCTTTAGATTGTTTATCCGAAATTACGAAAATACATTTGTAACCTTTAACGATAGCGGCTAAAGCTAAACCCATTCCTGTATTTCCTGAAGTCCCTTCAATGATAGTTCCTCCTGGTTTTAATCGACCGTCTGCTTCCGCGTCTTCAATCATTTTTATTGCCATTCTATCCTTAACAGAATTTCCTGGATTGAAAGTTTCTACTTTAGCCAATACTAATGCATCAACTTCAGCAGTAACCTTATTTAATTTAACCAAAGGTGTGTTCCCGATAGTTTCTAATATATTTTTAGCGTATTTCATTTGTAATTTTAGTAATATTTTGCAAAGATAGTGTGAATTTTACAAATAAAGCAAACACACTATTATTTGAAATGTAGATAAATTCTATTTAAAGAAATTCCATTCTAAACCAAATCGTACCATAAAATCTCTGTAAGGATAATTTGGAGCCGAATAGAAATTATAACCTGTCATTGATGAATTAAAATGTTCCGCTTTTAAGTAGATTCGTGTTTGCTTAATTCTTGCATTTACGAAGAAATCAAACATTGGGAAATTACCAATCTTAGTTTCATTCTGTACATAAAATTCTCCTATTAAAGGATTATAATCGTTTCCATAATATTTAGAAAAATACTGAAATGTAACACCTGTTTGCAACAACATAGCTTTTTTAAAGACATAATCAGTAAAATAAAGCGTATTTCTCATCGTTAGTTCAGGAACATTTACAATATCGGAAGCTTGATCTACTTTTTGGTACAAAACTGTGACATCTAAACCAAATTTCCTAAACTTAATGTCTTTGTTAGCATTTATAGACAAATAATTAATGGTTTTGTCATATTGAACAGGTTTAACAGTAAGCTTTGTAATATCATTCGTAGTATTATCAAAATACAAATGATCATTCAACACTTTGTATTGAACAGATGCATTTAACCATTTTGTCAAAGCAGAAAAAGAAAACTGATTAAGCTTTTCATTCTTGAAATTGTTAGCCCAATTGTAATCTATATAACGACTTTGATACAAAGTGAAATTCAAATTAGGTAAACTGTTCAGTTTTTGATATTTAAATTCAAGTTTAAAATTTTTATTAGGTATATAATTAAGTAGTGTTTCTACATTTGAAATTGACTGATTTGAAACAGTTTGAGCCAATTCAATTTTTGCAATAAACTTATTTGTGAAATAAGTATAGTCTCCTCCTAACATATTTATTCTATCAGAGATTGCATTCGGAACCACAATATTCCCCAAACTATCATAAACCAAACTGTTATAATAATAATTATAGTTGTTGTCGTCAAAATAAAAATTAAGACTTCCAAAATTTTTAGTTTTATAACCAACACCTATTTTATTATATAAATTATTAAAACGTGTTTTGTTATTAATATTACTCGAAAATGCGTTACCAAAACGATTACTTGCGGTTGGTTGTGTAAATTCAAAGAACTTATACTCAGAGCTAAAGGTATGAGTAAACAATAAACTATTGAAATTATTTTTATTTAAATAAAAAGAATGATTTAAGAATAAACGATTACCTTTTAATAGAGAGGTTGCATCTTTAAAATAAACATCAAGTCTATCACGTTGGTCATTTGGAGGATTACTTTGCTCAAATAATTCAGTATTAATTATACCTCCATTTTCTTGATTTGAAATATCTTGAGCAGTAAAATGAGCATTTAAAAAATATTGTTTACTTGTGGTATAATAACTTGTCGTAAATCTAAAATTACCAGAACTAGAGATATTATTAATGTATTTTCCATTTGATCGCAAACCTTTGTAAGCAATAGAAAAATTAAAATTTGGCTTAGTATTAACCGTTAAAAAAGCATCCAAAGACTGACCTTGCTCCATTACAGTTTTATAATATAACTCTGTTAAAGGTGTAGGAACAGAATAATATTTAACATCAGAAGCTTGTAAATAATTAAAGTGTTTTGCTGAAAATCCAAAACTAGGAAATACATTTTGTTGGATAAGTCCGAAATTTAAAACATTATAAGTATGCCCTTCATTAGCAAAAGGAATCAATCCAAAAATATCTTTTCTAAGAAAATTATATTTATACTCATTTTTTATTGACAAAGAAGTATCCACATAAGTAGTATCTTTCTCTAAAGAATAGATTTTATATAGATTGATTGAAGGCTTGATTTCTTTGCCTTGTTGAAGTATCTTTTCTAAACCATCCTTATCTTCAACTTGTGAAAAGATAAAAGAAGAAAGAAACAAAAATAAAATGGATAAATAAATTTTCATTACAATAAAATATTAGCAAATGTAATGAGAAAATAGGGAATAAAAAAAGCCCCTAAAAGGGGCTTTTAAAAGAAAAATCTTTAATTAGTTAAAAATATTACGTCTTTGAATATTTTTAACTGGTTTAGTAATATTTACTCTAGGAGCAGCTGCTCTACCTGAAGCAACAAACTGACCATTTTTAGAGAAAGTAAAAATTCCATTTTCTACAGTTAATGTAGCAACATAAATAAACTCTTGATCATAATCTGTAGTACTTCCAAAATCAGAATCTACTGCATCACCAGCATCTTGAACAAAAGTTCCTGCAAAAGGCGAATTATATCTAGAGTAATTAATTGACATTGGAATTTCAAAAGTTGAAATACCTGCAGAAGCAAGTGTTCCGTCATCATATACATTCATATAGATTGTATAAACACCATCTTCAACATCTCCTAAACTTACAGTAAACTCTTCTGGGCAAGCACTTGTTGCAGCAGCATATCCTGTAATATCATCACCGTTTTCGTCTAAAATATAAACGTCAACATCGTAACCTATATCACACAATCCAAAAGGATAACCCGGAATATTTCTGTTCCATGCGAACTCTAAAGCTAAATCACCGTAATCTGTAATATTAAAAGATAAATTAGTAGTAGCCAATTTGATATTAGCATCAAACTCACTACCAACTTTTAATGCAAAAGTTTCAGTACCTTCATCTTCACTGTCTCCAATGATTGTTACAGTACCAACACCAGAAGTACTCCAAGCTGGAATGTAAACTTGATGATCGAATTCAAAATCTTCATCTTCAGTTGCTGTTCCAGAAATTAAAGAAACCGTTACATAAGTATCAACTGGTTGTGCAGCTACTAAATTTACAGCATATTCTATAGTTTTATCATGTCCTCCTTCGTTGAAAGTACTCACAGAGTTAACATTTAAATATGGAGAAACGGCTGATACAGAAGCACTTCCGTCATTTACTTCAATAACAGAGTCACCTGTTGCATCATCTTCATTACAAGAAGTTGTTAATAAACCACTTGCAAAAACAAAGAATAATGCTAAAATATTAATTTTATTTTTTTTCATAATTTTAAAAAATTAGTTTGGTGTATAAACATTTCTGTGCGGTTGAAATACAGTATTTCCATTAAAACCAATAGAATATTCTATAGTAATTACTCCAGTTACTGGATCAACAAAACTTGCAGCTTTCTGCGCAGCGGACTGCGCTACAGCATTAGTATAGGCATTCCCCAAATTTGTAGAAGTAACTGTTAAGGAACCACAAACATCAGTAAAATTAAAACCTGCATCAACTTGAAGAACAGTTGTTCCAGTAGTTGTTCCAGCGCCTGTACCAGGGTCTGCACCAGGTGAATAAAAACGACCAGTAGTTGAAGTAATATAAGCACCATCACCAGTAGAAGTAATAGTCTCAAATGGCCAAACAATCACTAAAGCAGGATTATCTAAACGAGTAGTAACACAAGTATAACTACCCGCTAAGAAAGAACCACAAGCTACAGTAACTTTAGTTTTCTTAGCACTTAAATGTGCTGAAGTACCATCAGTTAATTTAGCAACATAGGTTAACTCCCAGTAATCACCAATTTGCAAAGCAATATCGTCTGTTGTAGACATAGGACTACCATTAAAAGTAAGACCAGAAGCTAATGCAGAATATCCAAAATCAAAAGAAATTGTTTCATGTTGACTTGCTAATGGAAAACTAATATTTTGCATTAAAACTTTATTAGAAGAAATCATTTCTTCTGTTGGAGTTCCAACATTAATTTTACCAAAATATTGTTTGTATACATCAACACTTTCAATTTTCTCATTTCCTTGAAAAGCAGAAAGAGAAACTGATTTAGTTTCAGTATCAAGTGCACCTTGAGCATAAGTTATAGCTCCAGTAACATTTTCAAGTAAACCACCCTCAACTTTATTTCCAGTTAAGGTATCACTATCTTCCTCGCAAGAGAATAATCCCAAAGCCAAGAAAGTAAATAAAGATAATTTAAATATTTTTTTCATAATCATTTTTTTTAGTTCATCCACCAAACATCTGACAACATAGTATCTCCATTACTTAATGTAGCACTAGCAGCAGCATAGTTAACTTGATTGTAATTTTGAGAATCTGTTGAAAAATAGAATCTGCTAGGAATTTGAGCAATTGCAGCATTAGCAACAGGAGATAAAGCCGGATATCCAGTACGTCTCCATTCTGTCCAAGCTTCAATACCTTGGCCATATAAAGCTAACCACATTTGAGTACCAATTTTTTCTCTAGCCTCTGACTGAGTTGAAAAATCAACACTTGGATTAGAAGCATAAACTGAAGCTGAACCTAAACCATTAAATTGGAAATTAGCATCAATACCGTTAACATAATGTACTTTAGCTTGAGTAACCCCACCAGGTATAATTCCTTCATTTGCAGCTTCAGCCAAGTAAAATTGAACTTGAGCATAAGATAAGAACACACCAGGTAAAGTTGGATCTAAGTACTTAGTTCCAGGAGAAGAAAAACCATTATAGTTACCAGGATTCTCAACACCAGGAGTATTACCAACGTATAGACCTGCATTGTTTGTTTGAGCAAAGATAGGTAATCTTGGATCAATTAATGAATTCAAAGTAGATACTAAAACAGAGCTTACTTTGTATTCGTTTCTATTTCCATATACGATGGTTTCGTAAATTGGGTTTGCATCAGGTTGTGTAGCTGTGTAAGCTAACTCCGCAGAATCACTGTTTGAAGACATTAATAACCCAGAAGCTACTAAACTCTGAACATCAGCAGAAACATTTCTCTTTTTAGAAATTCTCATTAAAGCTTTTAATTTAAGAGAAGCAGCAAACTTTCTCCATTTAGTAACATCTCCACCATAAACTAAATCTGCTGAAGAAGTAAAGTCACCAGTACCAGAAGCAAATAATACTTCTGCTCTATCTAATAAATCTAAGATACCATCATAAACCTCTTCTTGAGAATCATGCTTTGGTCTAACATTTCCAGGAACAACAGCTTCAGAAAAAGGAACTGGCCCGTAAACATCTGTCAGTATTTGAAATGCATTAGCTTGTAATACTAAAGAAATTCCCTGTAAATTTGTATTTCCAGCCTCACCTGCTAAATCATAAGCTGATTTAGACTCAGCAATTACACCAGCATATAAGTTAGTCCAAACAGCATTCATAAGAGCTCTTCTTGGAATATACTTTTCCTCATCATTGTACTGAACTTTTGACCAATGTTGAGCCCAACATAATCCCATATCACCACCAACCTGCGCATTATACATAGTATTTTGCGTAACAGTAATAGCAGTTGACAATAGCAAGTTTGGATCAGTTGAAGAAGGACTGTTTGGAGAGGTATTGATCTCTTCAAAATCCTTATCACAACTAACAGCAACAAATGCCATTGAAGCAATAAATAAATAAATTATTCTTTTCATATTTAATTTTATTAAAATTTAACATTAATATTAAATCCGTAAGTTCTTGCTGATGGTAATTGACCAAATTCTTGACCTTGTTCACCATTAGCATTACTGAATGCAGATTCTGGATCGATATGAGGTGCCTTTTTGTATAATAAAGCTAAGTTTCTACCCACAACTGATACTTTGAAATCTTGGATAAAAGTTCCTTTTAACCAGTTTTTAGGTAAAGAATATCCAAAAACAACTTGACGTAATTTTACATAACTAGCATCGAAAATACCACTTTCAGTAAAGTTAGAATAGTTGTATGCATATTGATTAAATGTTTTAGCATCAACAACAACGTTATTAGGAACATAACCTCCAGCTCCATCAGAAACAACACCATTACCAACCACACCAGTCTCGCGACCAATTAAAGTTTCCTCAAGAGTACCTGCATATCTACCCCACATATAAGTCATTGAGAAAATATCTCCACCAATTTTAGCATCAACCAGAGTACTTAAATCAAAGTTTTTGTATTTAAATGTAAAATTAGCACCTCCAGTCCAATCTGGTGTAATATTTCCTAATACCGCTAATTCAGAATTATTAACTTTAGGTAATCCGTTTTCATAAATAATGTCACCTGATTCAGTTCTTGCATAAGGGAAACCAACGATTGCTCCATAAGCTTGACCTGGAATGGCTTGCAATTGCATACCCCATTGATCTCCAAGAGTATACGAATCCGCACCACCTAAACTAGTAACTTCGTTTCTGTTTTTAGCAAAATTTAAATCAATATCAAAAGAGAAATTATCTGTTTTAATAGGTGTTAATCCTAACTGTAACTCAATACCTTTATTTGTCATTTCACCAGCATTTTCCCATGAAGAAGTAAATCCTGATGATGCTTCTACTTGAAGAGGTAAAATCAAATCAGATGATGTTTGAGAATAATAAGTTGCCGCTAAACGAATTCTGTTATTATAAGCGTTAACATCAACTCCAAACTCAGTCCCAACAGTTGACTCAGGCTTAATATTTGGATTCCATTGTGTATTTGGCACTGACGATTGTGTTCCAAAATTATTATTTGCTAAAGTAAACGTTCTGTTAGTAGAATACTCTCCTAATGGACCAGTACCTCCTACTTTAGACCAACCTGCTCTTAATTTAACATAGTTAACTTTAGCATTTTGAAGACCTAAAACTTCAGATAAGACAAAAGATCCTGATACCGCTGGGTAAAAGAATGAATTATTCTTAACAGGTAAAACACTTGACCAATCATTTCTTCCTGAGAAATCTAAGAAAGCATAGTTTTTGTAAGACAATTGTCCAAAACCAAATACACTATTAATTCTTTGATCAAAAGAATCACTATCAATAGATGGAGTAGTTCCAGATTTAACATTTGATAAAGTAAACAATCCAGGCAACTCTAAACCTCCAGTTAATTCACCAATAACAGTGTTTCTAACTCTTTTCAAAGTATTCATACCTGCGTTTAAAGATAATTTTAAATCAGAAGTCAAATCAGTCTGGTATGTTAAAATAGTTTCTGCATTGATTTCAGAATATCTTCTTGCTACTTCAGCATAGTATCCATCTTTATTTTCATTAGAACCAATGTCAGCTCTAACAGTTTCTCTTTGAGAGTAGTGATCCAAACTTAATTTACCATTAATAGATAATTTATCGTTGAATTTGTAATTCAAATAAGTAGACCCTGTAACTCTGTCTTGATCAAAAGTATTTCTATTTGTTTCTAATACCCAATACGGGTTATTTTGGAAAACGTTATTCCAGTTTAATGGAGTACCTTCAGCCGCAGTTCCTACAGGGGCTAATGGCAAGTTTCTCCAATTTTTTAAATCAGGGAAATTAACGTTTCTCGCAGACCAAATGAACTGTTGAACAACGTTAGAAGAACTATAACCTACAGGAGGTAAGTTGTTACTTTTATTGTTAAAGAAAGTAACATTAGCACCTGCAGTTAATTTTTCACCTAATTTCATATTTCCGTTGAAACCAACATTGAATTTTTTGAAATCAGTAAAAGGAATAATACCTTTTTCATCAGAATTACCAATAGACAATCTAAAGTTATTGTTTTCACCACCGCTAATTAATGTAATACTGTTAGACTGAGTCACACCAGTATCATAGAAATTTTTAACGTTATTAGGATGTGAAATCCATGGAGTTGGCATACCTCCATTCTTATAAGAATCCCACTGAACAAAAGACAAACCTCTGTCTAAAGCAGGACCCCAACTTTCATCAACTCCGTCATTGTATCCCCCTCCAGCACCGTCAACGTATTGAAAGAAATCAGAAGTAGCCCCTTGACCATAAGAGTTTTGATAATTTGGCAATAATAATGGATTAGAGAAAGTAATGTTTGAGTTGAATGAAACTTCAAATTTATCTTTCTTTTTACCTGATTTTGTAGTAATCAAGATAACCCCTTTACTTGCACGAATACCATATAAAGCAGCAGCAGTAGGCCCTTTTAATACAGTAACCGACTCAATATCGTCAGGATTGATACTTGCAGCACCATTAGGTAAATCTCTACCACCACCCGAACTAGCATTACCATAGTTTGTGTTGTCAAATGGCACTCCATCAATAACAAACAAAGCTTGGTTGTTACCCGTAATAGTAGAAGCCCCTCTCAATACAATTCTTGAAGAAGAACCTACAGCTCCAGAAGAGTTAGTAACTTGAACCCCTGCAATTTTTCCAGAAAGAGCATTAACTAAGTTAGACTCTCTAGCTTCTGTCATAGAAGATCCTTTAACAGATTGAGCTGCATAAGTTACCGCTTTTTCTTCTTTTTTAATATTTAAAGCCGTAACAACAACTTCTTTACCCTCAACAACATCATCTTTTAAAGACACATTGTAAGAACTTGCGGCAGCAATAGTAATTCTAACAGCTTTTTTTCCTGTGTAAGAAATTACTAAAACTTCTCCTTGTTTAGCTTTGATAGTATAATTACCATCAAAATCTGTCGTAGTACCACGAGTTGTTCCATCAACAACAACGTTAGCACCTGCAATTGGGCCTAGTTCGTCAGAAACCACACCCGTAACAGTTTTCTCTTGCGCGAACGAAAACTGCATTGTAAACGCTACTAAAAGCGTAAAAATCCATTTGAACTTCGATCTCATATTAAATTTATTTGAGTTAGTTATTCCGCAAACTTCTTAATTATTTCTTAAATAAACAAATAATACTTCGGAATATTACTAATTTATTTATGTTAAAGTTTTAGTTTTAAAAAAACATTTTACGGAAGATTCTCTTATTAATGATGAAAAATTCGCAAAAAGGTTGCGCCTAAAGTTGTATTTTTGTCAAAAAAAAGGATGTTAAGTAAAAGTTACAGTAATTTAATATTAGAAAGTGGAACAGATGAAGCCGGAAGAGGATGTTTGGCAGGACCGGTAACAGCAGCTGCTATTTTACTTCCTGATAACTTTGAACTCAATCTTCTCAATGACTCTAAACAACTTTCTGAAAAGATTAGAGAAAAATTAAAACCTGAAATAGAATCATTAGCCATTTCTTTTGCTATTACTCATATTTTTCCAAATGAAATCGACGAAATAAACATCTTAAATGCATCTATGAAGGCTATGCAAGAATGTGTATTAAAATTAAATCCAACACCTGAATATATAATTGTAGATGGAAATCGGCCATTAAATGGAAAATTAGGTATGAAACAGAAAATAGGAAAGATATTTACTATTGAAGAAATCGAACTTTTAAAATCCATTCCAAACACAAGTATTATTAAAGGTGATAGTAAATTTTTAAGTATTGCAGCTGCATCGGTTTTAGCCAAAACTTACCGTGACGAGTACATGGATAAAATTCATGAAGAGTTTCCCATGTATAATTGGAAAAAAAACAAAGGTTACCCAACAAAAGACCACAGAGAAGCTATTAAAAAATATGGCCCATGCAAATACCATCGAATGAGTTTTCGATTATTGCCAGAACAGTTGTGTTTGGAATTTTAATAACATCTAATAACATTTACAATGTTTTTTTAACACCTTCTATACAATATATATACAATATCTATACAATATCTATGCTACATCAGTGCTACATCAGTGCTATATCAGTGCTATATCTATACTGTATCAGTGGTTTTGTTATACTATTTCTGCTTCAAATAGATTTTGAAAATGTTTTAGGATTTTTTCTTTTACTTCTTGTTCGTCTACTTCTCTTCGCAATTCTACGTGCATGGAGGTAACAGCTTTTCCTTTGATTCCGCAGGGGATGATGTTGTCGAAGTAGCCTAAATCGGCATTTACGTTTAGAGCGAAGCCGTGCATGGTTACCCAGCGTGATGCTCGCACTCCCATAGCGCAAATTTTTCTTGCGAATGGTGTTCCTACATCAAACCAAACTCCGGTTTCTCCTTCGCTTCTAGTTCCGTGCAAACCGTATTCTGCTAAAGTTAAAATGATAGCTTCTTCTAAAAGACGTAAGTATTTGTGGATGTCGGTGAAAAAGTTTTCTAAATCTAAGATGGGATACCCTACGATTTGTCCTGGTCCGTGGTAGGTGATATCGCCTCCTCTATTTATTTTGTAAAAAGTTGCTCCTTTAGCTTCTAATTGTTTTTCGGAAAGTAATAAATTTGAGATGTCACCACTTTTTCCTAATGTGTAAACATGTGGGTGTTCTACGTATAAAAAATAGTTTGGTGTAGCAATTGCAGTTTCTTCTCTCCTATTTTGAACTTTGATGTCCACAATTTCTTTAAATAATGCTTCTTGATAATCCCAAGTGTCTTTATAATCTTTATTTCCTAAATCTTGAAGTTGGACTTTTTTGTTCATGATAACCGAAATTGTGTTTTGAAAAGTGACGCAAAGATACGAATAGTTATTGAAAATTGGTTAATGTTGATAGGTGATGGGAGATGGGATTTTTCAGAAAAACTTGAAACCTGAAACTTTTGAACTTGAAACAAAATAAATTATCTTTGCACGCTTAAATAAAATACTATGCAACTTTCGGAACAAGAAATCATTAGAAGAGACAAATTAAACGCTTTACGCGAACTTGGAATTAACCCTTATCCAGCGGATTTATTTCCGGTGAATCACACTTCAAAGCAAGTGAAGGAAAATTTTGAAGAAGGTAAGAAGGTTATTTTGGCTGGACGTTTGATGAGTGTTCGTGATCAAGGAAAAGCTTCGTTTGCCGAACTTCAAGATAGCGAAGGGAGAATTCAGTTGTATTTTAATCGTGATGTGCTTTGCGAAGGTGAAGATAAAACGCTTTACAACCAAGTTTTCAAAAAACTGACTGATTTAGGTGACTTTATTGGAATTGAAGGTGAATTATTCATGACCAAAGTTGGTGCAATGTGCGTTCGTGTGGATGATTTTAAAATGTTGAGCAAAACGTTAAAACCGCTTCCGTTGCCAAAAACTGACGAAGAAGGCCATGTATTTGACGCGTTTACTGACCCAGAATTGCGTTACCGTATGCGTTACGTGGATTTAGTGGTTAATCCTCATGTGAAAGAAGTTTTTATGAAGAGAACCAAATTGTTCACTGCCATGAGAACGTTTTTCAATGAGGCAGGTTATATGGAAGTAGAAACTCCTGTTTTACAATCGATTCCTGGTGGAGCAGCAGCGCGTCCGTTTATTACACATCATAATAGCTTAGACATTCCTTTATATATGCGAATTGCTAACGAATTATATTTGAAAAGATTAATCGTTGGTGGTTTTGATGGTGTTTACGAATTCTCAAAAAACTTCCGTAACGAAGGAATGGACAGAACGCACAATCCAGAATTTACTGCAATGGAAATTTATGTAGCTTACAAAGACTACAACTGGATGATGGAAATGACAGAAAATTTATTAGAATATTGTGCCACTCAAGTAAATGGTACTACAAAAGCTACTTTTGGCGAACATGAAGTTGATTTCAAAGCACCTTACGCAAGAGTAACTATGACAGATGCAATTAAACAATTCACAGGTTTTGACATTACCGGAAAAACGGAAGATGAATTGCGCGAAGCAGCAAAATCTATGGGAATTGAAGTGAACGACACCATGGGTAAAGGAAAATTAATTGATGAAATTTTTGGTGAGAAATGCGAAGGCAACTTTATTCAGCCAACGTTCATTACGGATTATCCAAAAGAAATGTCGCCATTATGTAAATCGCACCGCGATAATCCTGAATTAACAGAGCGTTTTGAGTTGATGGTTTGTGGAAAAGAAATCGCCAATGCGTATTCCGAATTAAATGATCCAATTGACCAAAGAGAACGTTTTGTTGCTCAAATGGAATTAGCAGCTAAAGGTGATGATGAAGCTAATGGAATTATCGACGAAGATTTCTTAAGAGCTTTAGAATACGGAATGCCACCTACATCTGGTTTAGGAATTGGAATGGACCGTTTAATTATGTTCTTAACGAACAATCAATCCATTCAAGAAGTATTATTCTTCCCGCAAATGCGTCCTGAGAAAAAAGGTCCAGAATTAACAGAAGACGAAAAACACATTATCGAAATTTTAAAAGCTAATGAAGGAATTTCGATTGGTGATTTAAAAACTAAATCAGATTTAAGCGGAAAAAAATGGGATGCTGCTAGTAAAGGATTAAGCAAACATGGCTTGATGCGAGTTGTTGTAGATGGCGAAAACAAAATTGCTGAGTACTTAGGAAAATAATTTTTAACCTTTAAATATTTGAAGCGGAACTTTTTTAAAAAAGTTTCGCTTTTTTTTATTATCAATTAAACCTTTTTATTTTTTCAAGGTCTTATCATCAAACAATTAAAAAAACGAAAAGATGAAAAAATTAATTTTAGCAATTGCTTTAGTGATGACAACATTAACTTTTGCGCAAAACAGAAAACAAGGAAGAGAAAAGTTAACTCCAGAACAACAAACCGAACTTCAAGTCAAAAGAATGACATTAGATTTAGATTTGGATGCCAAGCAGCAAAAAGATGTAAAGGCCCTTTTGCTAGAGCAAGCTAAAAAAAGAACAACGAAAGTTGAAGAAATGAAATCAAAGCGAGAAAATGGAGAAAAACCAAGTGCTGATGAAAAGTATGCTCTTAAAAATGAAATACTTAACAATCAAATCGAAATGAAAGCCAAAATGAAAGAAATATTAACTCCTGAACAATATAAAAAATGGGAAGAAAAACGCGATGATAAAAAAGAAAAAGTGGAAGAGCGTATGCAAAAAAGAAAAAGAGCATCACAATCTAACTAAATATTTTCTGTATTCTTTTGTTTTAATCTCAAATTTAAATTAGATTTGACGAACCAAAATAAAAATTTACAATTATGAAAAAAATAATTTTTTCTTTATTATTACTATTTTCTTTCAGTTCAATTACATTTGCACAAGAAGGGAAATCAAATGATAACGACCCAAAAACATTAGCTAAATTAGAATTAAATGCATTAGCTAAAGAAATTCCTTTAGAAAGTTCTATTGAAAATGGGATTTTTGAATTGCTTGTATAT
>CAZCIV010000021.1:14319-15707 GCA_964498595.1 uncultured Flavobacterium sp. | reverse complement strand
TCAATTCTTGTGGGTTCTAAATTTCCTTTTCCTTCAAAAAACTCAATAACCTCTGTTACATTAGAAATTCCATAAACATCAATATTTTCAACTATTGCCGCTTCTTTAACGTTTTGAATGGGAATCATTATCCCTTTAAAACCTTCTTCTTTGGCTTTAATTGCGATAGATAATGCTCCTTTAATGGGTTGCAAAGTTCCATCAAGCGATAATTCGCCCATGATGATATAATTTTCGATTTCTTTAGAGGTAATTTGAGATGAAGCAGCTAAAATTCCGACTGCAATCGTTAAATCGTAAGCAGAACCTTCTTTTCGTAAATCGGCAGGTGCCATATTTACAATAATTTTTTTGCCAGGAAATTGATAGGAATTGTTTTTAAGTGCTGCAGCAATTCGAAAACTGCTTTCTTTTATGGCCGAATCGGGAAGACCTACTAAATGATAACCGATTCCTTTTTCTGTGTTTACTTCTACCGTAATGGTAGTTGCTTCTACGCCAAATACGGCACTTCCGAATACTTTTACTAACATGGCTTATACTATTTAAATGGCTTATATAGATGCAAATATAGAAAAGTTTTTGAAATAAAAAATCCCGATTGATCGGGATTTAATTTATTTTTTGAATTTTGAAATGCCTTCTTCAAGCCATTTTTTATATAACTCAGCATCTGGCGTATAACCAATTTGTTTTGTGATATCATTTCCATCACTATCTAAAATAATATAATACGGTTGAGCATTATTTTTATATCTAGTAATTTGATAATCGCTCCATTTGTTCCCAATAGTCACAATTTCTTTACCTGTTTCTTTTGAAACATATTGCTCTTCTTTTGGTAATTCGCGTTTATCATCTACATATAACGAAACCAAAACAACTTGATCTTTTAAAATAGATAAGATTTCAGGCTTAGACCAAACAAAATCTTCCATTTTTCTACAATTCACACAAGCGTGACCCGTGAAATCTAATAAAATTGGTTTTCCAACTTTCTTTGCATACGCCAACCCATCTTCATAATCGTGAAAAGCAATGATTCCGTGTGGACCCGAATGTGCATTTTCTGGAAGTGCAATCGCTGCTGTTGAATTTCCTCCTGAAGTACCTATTCCATTTGGACTTTCGCTGTATGTCATTGGCGGTGGAAATCCTGAAATAATTTTCAAAGGAGCACCCCATAATCCTGGAATAAGATAAATCGTAAATATCGTTACGAAAATGGCCATAAACAATCTTCCAATAGATAAATGTGTTAATGGACTATCGTGTGGTAAAGTTAATTTTCCGAAAAGATATGCTGCCCAAGTTCCAAAAATCGCAATCCATATTCCTATAAAAACTTCTCTTTCTAATAAATGAGCTTGCACTACTAAATCAGCATT